>JAYUZL010000023.1:0-25827 GCA_043751875.1 Ferruginibacter sp. | reverse complement strand
ATAAGTGTTGGTAAAAACTTTGGTATTGAAGGGCAAGATGCTGCAGCTAAATCAGCAGGACAAAATACCGGTTTTAAGCCTGACATTACTGTTGCGTATAAACTTACAACAGATGGTAAATATTTGATAAGAGCCTACACAAAAAACCAGTTTGAGGTAACACTTGATGGGTATGTTGTGGAAACAGGATTATCATTTGTAGTAACACTCGATTATGATAAATTTAAAGAACTGTTCAGGCGTAAGAAAAAAGCAAATAAGTAATGAGGAAGATGTGTTTTATTTCAGCGGTTTTTTTAATGTTCATTGCATCTTCCTGCAGCGTGCAAAAGTATTTGCCAGCTGGAGAGAGATTGTATAAAGGAGCAACAGTAAAAGTTGAAAAAAATAAGGAGACAACAACTACAGTAAAATCATTAAGAAAAACAATTGCATTGGCAGCTTCTCCCAAGCCAAATAAATTTTTACTTGGGCAGCCTTACAAGGTTTGGTTTTATTATAAGATAGGTGAGCCAAAAAGAGAAAAAGGTTTTAAAGCTTTTCTGCGCAACAGAATCGGTGAACCACCGGTTTTAAGCAGCAGGTTAAATGCAAAAGCCACTGCAGAAAATATGGCTTCGCTGATGGATAATCTCGGCTATTTTCATACTACTGTACAGGGAGATACTTTACACACGGGTTCATATTTTGTAAAAGCAAATTATACCGCACAGGTGCAGCCGCAGTATAATTTAGGTCCTATAAAATGGGTGGGAGATTCATCATCGGCTTTACAAAAATTGCTTGAAAAAAATTCCACCCGAAATGGACTTTTAAAAACCGGCAACCCTTATCGTTTAAGTGATATTACTACAGAGCGGGACAGACTGGATCTTTTTTTAAAAACCCAGGGTTATTATTTTTTTAATCCTGATTACCTGATGGCTTATGCAGACAGTACCGTTGGTGGAAGAAAAGTAAATCTGTATTTGAACTTAAAAAAAACTACGCCTGAAGATGCGAAGCATCCATACATAATAAATAGCATCACCGTTTTTCCAAATTATTCTCTTACCTCACCAGATCTTGATACTTCTAAACGTGCTGTTGAAATTTTTGATGGATTAAGAATTAAGGATACAATCAAAAATTTTAAAAAAGAACTTTTTGCACAAACCATTACTTACCGCCCACAAAGTATTTACAACAGCAAAGAACAAAATACAACCCTTAACCGGTTTATTAATTTAGGTGCTTTTAAGTTTGTAAAAAACAGATTTGAACCTATAAAAACCGCTAATGTAAATGATACAACGCATTCAATGAATGTGTACTATTATTTGACCCCTGCAAAACAGAAATCCATACAGGCACAGGTTGATGGGTTTACAAAAGAAAATAATTTTTTGGGAACACAGTTTAGTATTAACTGGAGAAATAGAAATGCATTTAGAGGTGCAGAGCAACTTGCAGTAAAAACGTATGCGGGTATCGAAACAACATCCGGAGATTCTGTAAAGAACAATAATTACAGACTTGGTACGGAAATAACATTAAAAATTCCAAGGTATGCTATTCCTTTTTTTAAAATCAAAGACAAAAATTTTTATCCTCCCAATACAAGTTTATTATTAGGATATGAATTGTTTAAAAAAGATATTTTTTACCTTAAAAATCTGTTTCGTTTTCAATACGAATTTACCTGGAAGCCCAATATACAAACCCAGTATACTGTAGCGCCGGTTTCGTTAAGTTATCTGCAGGCATCTAATATTACTGATTCTTTTAAAAAACAAATTGCAGCAAGTCCCTCGTTATTATTATCAGTTTATTCAGAAGCTATTCTAGGTACTTCTGCATCGTACACATATAACTCGGCACTTAAGCGTACAAAAAACAAAGTCTATTTTAATACAGGTATTGAGGTATCAGGTAACATTGCAGGGCTAATCACAGGTGCAAAAGATTTCCGGTCAAAAAAAGTATTTGGAGTACCCTTTGCACAATATGCAAAGTTTGATATAGATTATCACTTTACCCGCAGGCTTCCCAATAAATTTGATTTAGCCAACAGGCTGCAGATAGGTATAGGCTTACCTTACAACAACTCCAGGCTTTTACCTTTTACAAAATTATATACCATTGGGGGTTCCAGCTCCATCAGAGGTTTTAGAACAAGAACATTGGGTCCCGGGTCATATGAACCAACACCGGGCGACCAGCGTTTTTTTCAGATAATTGGAGGCGATTATAAATTACTTGGCAATACAGAACTGCGCATTCCATTTACACAACAATTAAGTGGTGCCGTATTTATTGATGCGGGAAATGTATGGACAAAAGACACTTTGCTTTTTGGACAAAAAGGTAAACTGACCAATAAATTTTTAAAGGAAATTGCCGTCGCTTCCGGCTTTGGAATAAGGTTTGATGCCACAGTGTTGTTGATTAGGGCAGACCTTGGCATACCTCTAAGAAAACCTTATTTACCTGATGGTCAGAGATGGGTATTGAACCAGATTGATTTTGGATCAAAAGCATGGCGCCGGGAAAATTTAATTTTAAATATCGCCATTGGATTGCCCTTTTAAACGTCAGTTACATCGGTTATTATATTCCTAATGGAATTCATTTAATCTCCATCAATTGAAAAAAAATTATAGTAGACTTATAGGCCTTGCCCTCGGCTGTTATTATAATTGGTGGAATAATATGGTGGGAATTTAATAAAAAAACGGTTGTAAAAAATGAAATTATAAAAGCGCTTGCCAAGGGTACAGACAGTATTTATTTTGTTCATTATGACAGCTTCCATAAATGAATTAGCATGAGATGCCGGTTCTTTATGTGGGTTTACTGCAAAAATAATTATACTGCAACTATTCTTTAGGCATATCTACAATGACATCTAATAATCCTAAATCAAAACCTTTTTAATAAAGATTTTAGAATTGCAAAGAATCAAATCTCACATTGTAATAACCGGGTCGTTATTTTATACTTTATGGAAAGTATATTTGACTTGGCAACAAATTTTTTGAAATAAAGAGCAGCAATTATTCTTACTTCGTGCTATTCTTATCTGTATCACTGTTGTTAGCAAGCCCTTCTTTAAAGGTCCTTTCTGCAGTTGTCTCAATCAGTTCCTTTTGTACAACATCATTAGTTGTTGAAGTCTGAATTTTCTTTAGACCCGTATCAGATTTTCTGATTGTTTCCGTAAGCTCAATGATTTTAGGGTCTGTCATTTTTATTAATTGATGAGCCTGGTTGATGAGAATGGTTTTTTGTAAAAAGGTTTTTGTAGATCGATTTGCCCCATGCAGCAATTGTATCTGTATTATTCATTACTGTATTTGTAGCACCCATTTTTATGGCATTGCTGGCAAGTTTTCCTATAAAAGAGGTTGCAGCACCTCCAACAAGTAAATTTTGAGCTAAAAAACCTGCTCCAATTCCACCTGCAGCTTTTAAAATTGTATTACTCGTTTCACCAGGCCCCAACATATTACTAAAGGCAGACTTGATTAAATTCTTAGGCCTGTAATGATCAATCGTATCGTTATATTGCTTTTTTAACATAGCTTCCTGTATAACTCTTTTTTGTTCAAGAGCTGCAATTGCAGCATTCAGTTCTATAACATTTGTTATTTCCATGGTTTAATCATTCATTTTTTTGATGATAGAGTCTGCTAGAGGAGAACTGATTATTTTTTGTCTATTACTGTAAATTAATATTCCGACGATAAGATAAAATGCTGATACAATAAAAAATCCAACATAAATTTTCCCTGTTAAATCTCCTAAAAAAAGCGCAATAGCAATATTTATGAAAATAAAAAAGGATGAAAAAACAACACCGATTATAATTTGTGAAACAATTGAAGATCCAACTTCTGCGGTTTTCTTAATAGCTTTTAACCTAAAAAGATCTGCTCTTGTTTCTACATAATCCTTTGTTTTTTCAAAAAGGACATCAATTACTCCATCTTTTTCACCTGTATGGTTTTCGTGTAACATATTTTAAAATTATCGCCGGAAAAATTAAGTAAATACAATGTAATTGTAAGATTATGCAAAACTCTTTTTAGCATCGTCTCTAAACTCTTTAGCTTTATCTGTAAAATTACTTGAAGCATCTTTTGCATTATCTTCCCACTGATTTGCAGTTTCTCTGCCTTTTTGTACCATATTGTTGGCATCTCCTTTAATATTCTGATACTTTTCCTGAAGCGCTTCTCCAAGTTCATTAAACTTATTCTTTACCGTATCGCCTAAATCCATTCCTTTTTTACCAATTTTTTTACGGGTATCTTTTCCTCTTTCCGGTGCAAACAAGATTCCAAGTGCTGCTCCAGCTGCTGCGCCTAATATTACTCCTGTTAATAGTTTGTTACTCATAATTGTAAATTTTAAATTTTTGTAATAATCTTTTCAATAAACATCACCAAAATACTGCCAATACTCTAAAATCAGAGAAATACTTGAATGCATATAAAAATGTGAAAGAAATTCCCCTTTTAAGGAAACATATTTTACACGGTGTTTAAGACGTAACCTAAAATAATATCTTAATACTATGAACCCTTATTTTTCTTTAACTGGCATAAATATAGAACCCTTTTCAAGTATTAATTAATCAAAATAAATATTATGGAAACAAATAAATCAGCACCTGCAAAAAACCCGGCCCTAAAAAAAGAAACACAGATAAAAAATAATTTTCCGATACGAGATTCAATGCTTGCAGAATTTTTTTATGGTGAACTAAAAGATATTTACTGGGCTGAAAAGCATATTGTAAAAACATTACCTAAAATGACAAAAGCTGCAAGTTCTGCAGAGTTAAAGCAGGCTTTTACGAAACACCTGGAAGAAACAAAAATCCATTGCCAAAGGCTTGAACAGGTATTTGGTTTATTGAATAAAAAACCACAGGCAAAAAAGTGTGAAGCGATGGAGGGAATAATAAAAGAAGGAGAAGGTATAATGGAAGAAACACAAGCCGGTACCGCCACAAGAGATGTTGGACTAATACTTGCCGCTCAAAAAGTGGAGCATTATGAAATAGCTACTTACGGAGGGCTTATACAATTAGCAAAAACATTGGGTTTCGAAGATTGTGCTGAAATTATGTTGCAAACACTCAATGAAGAAAAAAAAGCAGATGAAGGTTTGACAGAGATTGCTGAAAACAACATTAACTACGAATCAGCCACAGAAAACGGTACAAAGAAAAAAAATAACAAAATATGAGTAACGATATAAAAGCAGAACAACTTAGCAAATTTAAAAAACTTGTGGAAGAAGTGAAAACCTGCATGATGATGACCAGTGACGGACATGGAAAACTAAATGCGAGGCCTATGAACAATGCAAAGGTTGAAGACGATGGTTCCGTATGGTTTTTTACAAACGAATTTTCAGGTAAGGTTGCACAAATTTCACATGAAAATAAAATATTTTTAACGTACGCATCACCGAGTGCAAATTCTTATGTGGCTTTTAATGCTACCGCAGAGCTAAGCGACGATAAAAGCAAAATTGATGAATTGTGGACACTTGATATGAAGGCTTGGTTTCCGGAGGGTAAGGAAGATCCGAAAATTTTATTGATACATGCTCTGCCAATTGATGCAGAATATTGGGATCACAGTTCCAGTAAAATCGTTGTGTTGTTTAACATGATAAAATCTGCTGTAACCGGTAATTATACAGAAGGCGAACACGCCAAATTAAAATTATAAGTATTTTAAGATCGTTAAGTTTTATTTTATTCACTAAGTAAGATGGTTGAAATTAAAAGTATAGGTCCTAAGAAGGCTGTAATCTGATTTTATGAAAAATGGAAGCGTGTTGAAAATACCGGAATACAAATTATAACCTTTTTAATGAATTTTTATTAAGGATCAAAAAAGCCACTAAATTTTTAAACCAAACAATTATTTCATCACTTAAAAAAATTACATGAATAGATTATCTTTTTTTTTGGCCACGATAACAATCATTTTAATAACAAGCTTGAGCAGCTGTTCAGCCATTGGTAGTATTTTTAAAGCAGGCATTTGGACTGGCGTAATTGGTATTGCCCTTGTGGTATTTCTAGTAATTTATTTAATAAGCAGATCTAGAAAGTAACAAAAGAAAAACTCCTTTTACCTGCAAAATACAATTTGTATAATGTTTGTAAAAGGAGCTTTAAAAAAGTAATAAAAGTATAATTAGTACATCGCAAACCTCGCCGTGTTAAGTGTTCTTATTTTTAAAAAACTTATCTTAAGGGCGTTTAACTGATAAATTATTATTTCCTGCAAACTTTCGCATGGTAAACTTTCGTCCAATAGTTCGCTGTAAGCTTTCGTTAGAGATTCTTCGTTAAAAGTACACAATGACTTTAACTCCCATCCCTGTACCCAGTTCTCGATTTCTTTTTCTCTGGTATCTCCATTAAAATAATTAGATGAAAACTCAGGTACCGATAGTGAAGAAGCATTTATTCCCAAGTGTTTAAGATAATTTTTTATTTCGTTGGCATAAAAATTACTTTCTTCTGATAAACCGTTCAAAGCAGATTTTAAAGTATAATTTTCAATTTCATCGGCTACCATTTCAAAGTCATATTTTGAACGTTTCAGAAAGAACATGAGCCCCAAGAATTTGTTGAGCGTTGATGCAGTCAAGTTTTTCATTTCAAAATGTTTTATTTTGAATTAAATAAAAAAGTATCCTAAATGAGACTATTCTGTAGAAAACCTTCCTCAAAATGAGATATCTAGTTCGAAAATTCGTCCACTGTTTTATAAATTGTTTCGCTGCTGAAAGGTTTTCCAATAAAAAAATCAGCACCATTTGCAATCGCTTTGGCTCTGTCATCCCCCGAATCGTGTGCAGTTATCATTATTATTTTTGCTTCAGGGTAATTTTTTTTGATGTAGGGAATATAATTTATGCCCAAACCATCTGGTAGATGATTATCTAGAAAAATTAATTCAGGTTTTTCTTCTCTTAATGCCTTATCCGCATCGGATAATGAATTTACGAAAGCAGTTTCTAAATTTTTGTGTTTTAATAATCGGCTCAGTAAATAACAAATATCGGACTCGTCATCAATAATTAGTGCTTTCAAATTCATGTCATTGAGGTAATTAACATTTTTCATTCATATTCATTTCTACGCTGAAAGTTCAATATTGCTGCCAACAATATTTATTTTAAAGTATGAAGGAGTTATAGGATTAACATTTATTCAAAAAAAGCGTTATCTACTGTCATTTACTCTTGAAAACTTTAATATTTCATTTAAAAAAAACATTATAATGTTATTAAGTAATTCTTTGCGTAGATTATGTGTCCTTAATAATTGAACAACATCCCCTTTATTTGAGGAATTTTTTTATTTTTTCGAGGAAAACATTACATGGTATAATTATAGAAACCAATACGCATATATATTTAATTATGAGGAGAAGGTTCGTAACATTTTTTATTTTTTTAAAACAGGTTTTTGTAGAATTTATAGGAGATAATATTCTAAAGTACAGCGCATCACTTGCTTATTATACCGTGTTGTCTATTGCACCTTTACTTGTTATACTCCTTACAATAACAGGTTTTCTGTTTGGTAAAAAAGCTATTAACGGGCAGTTGTATGCCGAAATTAATAAACTGGTTGGTGCCGAGGCAGCCTTGCAAATTCAGTCCTCGATTCAAAATATTCATTTAAACAAAGACAATGTTTTTGCAACAACTATTGGTATAATCGTTTTAACAATAGGTGCAACGGGTATTTTTGGAGAGATACAGGATTCCCTTAACAGAATTTGGGGGCTTAAAATAAAGGCAAAAAAAGTATGGTGGAAGGTGCTTATAGACCGTTTGGTATCTTTTTCTCTTATTTTAAGTTTAGGTTTTGTACTCATTGTTTCGCTTGTACTCAATGCCATAGCAGCTGCAATAAGTGATAAAATAATTGCTATGTTACCGGGTACGGGTCATGTTTTTTTGGTTGTGTTAGATAGTGCTGTTACACTTTTAATAACGACCGTTTTATTTGGGTCTATCTTTAAGGTATTGCCCGATGCAAAAATAAAATGGAGAGATGTAACTATCGGGGCTTTTATAACAGCATGCCTGTTTTTACTTGGTAAATATGGTATAGGTTATTATTTGGGCAGAAGCCAATTGGGAAGTATTTACGGTGCCGCAGGCTCTATAATGATATTAATGATTTGGGTATATTACAGTTCGGCAATACTTTACCTTGGTGCTGTATTTACAAAAGTGTATGCCACCGATTTTGGCGGCAAAATTTATCCCAGCGATTTTTCAGAGTGGATAAAAGTTGAACAAATACCTGTACCTGAAATACATTTGAAAATAGACGATCTAAAAGAAGAAAAACTATTGTAATTAAATTGGCATGTTTTTTAAATTAACGAAGTATGAAAAAAAAGATTTTAATTATTGACGATGATTTGGATATGTGCCTTGTACTCAGTAAGTTTCTTTTAAGAAATGGGTATGATGTAGAAACTGCCAACTCAGGAGCAAAAGGAATAACAAAATTTAAAGAGGGTTATTTTGATATTGTAATATGCGATTTCCGTCTTGGCGATAGAGATGGCAAAGACATATTAAAAGAAATTAAAGCCATTTCTCCCGAAACAATTGTGCTGATAATAACCGGCTACTCCGATATAAAAATTGCGGTAGATGTGATTAAGATGGGCGCTTTTGATTATATAACAAAACCATTGATCCCCGACGAGGTGCTGAATGTGTTAAATGCTGCGCTTCAACTACCGGATCAATTGCACACTGCAAGCCACCCAGGCAGTAAAATTGTCGCTGAAAGACAAACGGTTAATAAAAAACAGGTTATAAATAGTGAGTTCTTAGTAGGTGAAGCAGGTGCCACAAAGGATCTGTATAAACAAATAGAAATTGTTGCACCAACAAATTACAGTATTATACTTTATGGAGAAAGTGGAACCGGTAAAGAAGTAATTGCAAAAACAATTCATGGCTTGAGCGATAGAGCAGATAAACCTTTCATTGCAATGGATTGTGGTACCCTTTCAAAAGAACTATCCGGCAGTGAACTTTTTGGCCATGTTAAAGGGGCATTTACCGGGGCACTTGCTGATAAGGAAGGCCATTTTGAACTTGCCAATGGAGGTACGTTGTTTCTAGATGAGGTGGCAAACCTTACTTACGAAATACAGGCATCGTTGCTTCGTGTAATACAGGAGAGAAAATTTAAAAGAGTTGGTGGTAACAAAGAAATGCCTGTTGATGTGCGCATCATAGTTGCATCAAACGAAAACCTGCAGGAGGCTTACCGCAAAGGAAAGTTTAGAGAAGATCTGTACCATAGGTTTAATGAATTTTCTATAAACCTTCCACCACTGCGTGACCGTAGAAAAGACATTCCGCTTTTTGCAGATTTCTTTTTGGAAAAAGCAAAAACAGAATTAAACAGAGATATTGAAGGGTTTGAAGATGATGTAATGCAAATGTTTATACATTACTCCTGGCCGGGCAATTTAAGGGAATTTAGAAATGTAGTGCGCAGATCAGTGTTGCTTACCCAGTCAGGGAAAGTAAACGCCAAAACCCTGCCCTGGGAAATAACAAATACAGATTCTTCATCCACATCAGCTCCACCTGCATTTGCACACAGGCATGAAGAAGAAATGCATGCAAATGCAAACAGTAACGTTGCTGCAACACCAAAGGCAGTGTACGATCTTAAAGATGCTGCATCCAAAGCAGAATATGAGGCCATTATGAATGTCTTGAAACAGGTAAACTTTAATAAAACAAAAGCGGCAGAAATCTTAAAGATTGACAGAAAAACGCTTTACAATAAAATAAAAGGCTTTGAAGAAATAAACAGCTAAGCCTTGCTGTTGAATATAAAATAGAAATACTTCATCCTAAATAAGAATTACATCAATAAATGCCAATACCACAAAGGAAATTTTTTGAGACTTAAAATTTAGCCACAGATGCGCAGATTAATCTGCAAATCTGTGGCTAATAATTTTATTATAGGTACAATACTGAGCGATAGTGAATAAGAGTCCATGAAATCTTGGTTTATATATACTGCTTCAATAAAAGACTAACTTCCTGGTTATAATACACCCTCATCTTTTATCTGTTCTTACATTTTATTATCTCTTTTTTGATCGGCATGTTTCTGGCTTTCCTGCCCTGTAATCATCGTTTCTATTTTATGCATTAAAGATGATACCGGTCCTTCCATTTTATTAGTTCTGTCATCAAGGGTTGTATCTTCTAACAACAACCCAATTTTAAGTTCCCCGGGTAAATAAGGCAGAAAAAAATCTCTTTGCGTTCCCATGATATCTCTGATTGAAGAACGGCGTTCATTTTCTGTTGCTGCATTTCTTAAAACTTTTACGGCCTCGGAAGCTACTGAATTAAAATGTGTTTGCACAGCATCACCGCTGTTGTCAGTATATATCACTAATCTTTGTTTTACTTCAGGTGCATTCTTACCAAAAAACAATTCCAGCCAATCTGGCGTTGATTTATTTGAAGCTAAAAAATCCAGACCTTCTTCAGACCGTACACAATCGTACACGCCTGCAACAACGGCGGGCACAATAGCCTGCATTAATTTATTTTCTTTTTCTTTATCAGAAGTTACTTTAACTTCTTGTGTATTTGGATCCACTTTTAATAGTGGTTCCATGCCTACATTTTTTCTTAATTCTTCTAATATATTGATGGCCATAAAACAGTTTTTGGGTGTATATTTTGTAAATAACTTATTAACAAAACCATGCCACAATAAATGGTATAAAATTGGCAGGCTGTAATGTTGTATCTAATAAATTAGCAATTAAAACTTACTGTATGAATAATTCAAATTATTTAACCACGCTCAGTGCTGTAATGGAAAGACTTCGTTTAAAAAAGCAGGACAAAGAATTCATCATGACCAAAAAAGGGTTTGGAACAGAAGCAAAAACTTACCGACCAGATGAACTCGCTATAATAAAAACCTATCGTTTTGAAGGTGACTCAGATCCATCAGATAATTCAATTTTGTACCTTATTGAAGCCAATGATGGCAGTATTGGCTATACGCTTGATGCGTATGGCGTTTACAGCAACCACGAGGGAGATGGTTATGACGATTTTATAAGAAAAATACCTGTTATGGAAAGAACAGAACAACAAATTTTTGGAGACGATAAACGTGATTAATTCAACATAATACCGGCATAAAAAAACTTCACAGATTTTGTAGTGTTTTTGCGTTGCCGGAAAATTCTGTATGAAATTCAAGAGCAAAGCTACAAAATATAAAAATATTTTTTGGGATAGCGCAATTAGTTACTTCTTCTCTTTGCGGCTGAGAATCCTCTGTTATATTTTGTAACATATGAATACCTGCAAATTAAAAACCCCGCAAAATATACGGGGCTTTCAAATTTTTGGGGTAAAAATTATCTTACCAGTTTCAACTCATCAATAATATTTTTGGCACCGCCTAATTTATCTACACACCACAATACATAACGCACATCTACACAAATGGTGCGGTTAAGGTCTTTATCAAAAGCAATTTTATGGCTTAGTGCTTCATAATTACCATCAAAAGCAAGTCCTATTAAATTACCGTTTCCATCAATAACCGGAGACCCTGAGTTACCGCCGGTAATATCATTGGTAGTAATAAAGCCTACAACCAAATCATTCCTGTTCTTATCTATATATTGACCAAAATCTCTTTTTTTCAGTAGTTCTATCTGCTTTACAGGAAGGTTAAATTCATAATCTCCGGCTACATATTTTTCTAACAAACCTTTGCTGGTTGTTACAAAATCATACTTCACCGCATCTCTTGGGGCGTAGCTTTTTACATTGCCAAAACTTACCCGCATGCTAAAGTTTGCATCAGGATACATTTTAGCTGCAGCTATAGGATCTTTCTCCATAATTCCTTTTAAGTATGAACGGCCGAGCTCATTGTTTTTATTTACAAACACCGTGTACAACGATGCATATTTAGCATTGTAACTTTTTGCAAAAGAGGTAGCATAATCAAATGCGGGGTCTGCCTGAAGGGTAACAGCATCTGGCTTAGCAATAAATGATGCCCATTTTGCATCATCTAATATCATGGTATTAGCAAACAAGTTAGCAGCCCATTTTTTATAAGTGGCCTCATCATTTAACGGGCCATAATTAGCTTTAATTTTTTCATAGAAACCAATCGGGTGCTGGCTTTTATCTACATCATTATAGAAAGCCATAGTCGTTGCAGCAACAATTTTTTCATCACTTATTCTGTCTGCGCTTTCCAAATAAACTTTGCGGCTGGCAGCTGCATTGGCCACAGCTTTTGTAATATCTGCACTGCTCATACCGGGTTTTACGAGGGCTGCCTCCACGCCCTGCAAAGACGATGCAAAAGTGGCGAGAGATGAACCTAAAATACCTTCAATTAAATACGCACGTTGTTTTGCATAGGGCGTCCATGCTGCATAGTTTGCTGCATAATCCGTCATAATATTTGCATAGGCAGGTTTGCCAGCAGCCCATGTACTGAAATTATTTTCGTATGCCTGCTTTTGATCGTAGGTTTTAAACTTTACAAGCTGCTTTGTTTCCCCGTCATAAAACTTCCAGTAGTTGGCAACACTTGCATAATTGCTGGCAAGCTTAAGTTTTACTGCAGGGTCTTTTATCATTTGCTCGTGCATATATTTTAAACGCATATCACGCAGCCCAACAAGAGAAGGGTTTTCTATTTCATTTTTCAATTTAATACCGTAGCTTGATTCGTAGCGGTTGGTACCGCCGGGGTAACCATATATCATGGCATAGTCCCCATCTTTTATTCCTTTAATGCTTACCGGTAAAAAAGCATTTGGTTTCAACGGAATATTTTCGCTGCTAAAATCTGCCGGCTTACCATCTTTGCTCCCGTATACTCGGAAGATAGAAAAATCGCCTGTGTGGCGGGGCCATTCCCAATTGTCAGTATCGCCACCAAATTTGCCGACACTCTCGGGCGGAGCGCCTACCAAACGAATATCTCTGTAGGTCTTGTACGTGTACATTAAATACTGGTTGCCCTTAAACATGCTGTACACACGGCCTGTAATGCCATTGTCTTTATCCAATACTTTATCAGTGATGGCTTTATAAACATCAGGTATTTTTTTGGTACGGTCTGCCCAGTTTAGCCCCTTAACGCCATCCTCCACTTCCTTGGTTACATCTACAATTTTATCAAGAAACTGAACTGTTAATTTACTTTGTATTTCCTGCCCCATGTTGTAGGCATAAAAACCATCCTCCAGGTAATTATGTTCTACAGAACTTGCTGTAGCAATGGCATCGTACCCACAATGATGGTTGGTAAAAATGAGACCTTTATCGCTTACAATCTCCCCGGTGCAACCACCACCAAAAATAAGAATCGCATCCTTTAAAGATGATTTGTTCACGGAGTACAACTGCTCTTTGGTAAGCTTAAGCCCACGCTTTACCATATCGTTGTAAACCTGCTGCCCCAGTAGCATTGGCAGCCACATGCCTTCATCTGCCCGGGCTTGTAACAAGCTTGAAATAAGAACAAGCAAAACGATTATTTTCTTCATAATTAGAATTATTTTTTGTGTTACGAATGTATGGTTTTATAATGGTATTAAAAGGTTGAAAGGGAACAGTAATTACACATACTGACAAACTTTATCGGGCGCAACCCTCATCACTATTTATAGACAAAACAATTAAGCAGCGGTAAATTTTGTAAGTCATTATCCAGGGTATTATTAAAGACATTTGCCGCGTTGCAGGTAACAGCATTTTTTAAAACAGCTTTTACTACACAGCTATAAAGCGAAGGGTTTCACTTAAAACAGCCTGCATGGCTTCGGGGAGTTCAGTTGACAGCCAGGGATGTTTGCGACCAAACACATGATCGCTCTCAACCGTAAACAAAACAGCTGCAGGTTGCCAGCTGAGCAGATCATGCGCTTTTTCTATTGGCACAGCAGTATCCAAACTGCCATGGCAAATAAGTACAGGTATTGCAAGGCTGCGCATGGCGGTTTCAATATTCAGTGCTGCTGCATTGTCCAGATAATCCTGCTGCAGCTGGTAATAGAGTGGCATGTTTTGTTTTGTACGGCCGTTTAAATAATAGGCTACGCCGGTTTTTTTCCACTCAAGTAATTGCTCGTGACTCCAGTTGTTCCAGGGGGTTTTACATTCGCTGATACCCGCCCATGTAATTAGTTTTTTTATGCGTGCATCTTTTGTAGCGTAAAGGGTTGCAATACCACCGCCCATGCTGTGGCCAATTAAATAAATACTGTTTTTGTCAATGGCTTTGTAGTGCATACTGTGTTCATTGCACACCCAATTGATCACGCTGTTTATATCATACAACTGTTTTGTATAATTGTTATTCCCAAATGCTTCCAGATCTACAAAGTCTTGTAGATGCTCAGGCGTTGTACCGTTGTGAGAAAAGTTGAATTTTATAAAAACATATCCGGCTGCCCCAAATTGTTCAGCTATAATATCTGCATTACCCCAGTCTTTAAAACCATTAAAGCCGTGTGCAAACACCACCACAGGCATAGCTGTTGCAGTATCTGTATAAAAAATATCTATCGCTATTGGCTTGCCTGCGGCACCGGTAATGAGTGCATTTTTTGTAATATACATGGCTGTGAAATTACGCCATTGCAATAATACACATTTACATAGAAGGGTATAAAGCCTAACCACAATATAAAGTTGTGTCCATTTCTACCGATACCGTTTTATATTGTAAAACCTCTTGGTTTAAAAAAGTCGCTTGGTATGCCGTCTAAAGTAAACCATTTGCAGGAGGGAATTTTTCATCTATTTACTTCCGTTAATGAATGTAGAACCACCATGCATTGCTATCTTTAATACAATGACAGCACCTGCCAAAAAACAAACTGAAATAAGTATGCTTACAGGCAGCTTGTTGCCATCCTTACAACTGCTGGGCAGGCACGATCCGCTAAGACTGGCTGGGGCCACCGCATTTTTTACCACCTTTGCATTGCCACCAATCGTATTTATTTTAGCGCAACTGTTTGGCTTACTAACCGGTCGCAAAATGATTGGTAAGGGGCTCATAGAAAACCTTAGTCAAAGCCTTGGGAACCAGGGTGCTCAACAGGTAACAGAAGTTATACGCAGCATACGTGGTTTTAGCCAAAACAACTACGTTATTATTCCCGGCTTTATATTTTTAATCTTTGTAGCCACCACACTTTTTAAAGTTATTAAAGATTCATTTGAGCAGATATGGGAAATAAAACAAAGAGAAAAACAAAGTATTGCGGGAGGGCTCGGCAGCAGGCTGAAGTCTTTTGCCGTTATATTGTTGGTGGGTATTTTATTTTTTGCGGAGCTGTTACTTAGAAGTATTGAAACCATCAGCGGAGATTATATACAAAAGATTTTTGGCGGTGGCAGCATTTATTTTAAAATAGTGTTTAGTGAAGTAACTGCAGTGCTTATTATATCCACCTGGTTTATAATACTGTTTCAGTTTCTTACCAAGGGTCACCCAAGGTGGAAGGCATCTATTATCGGCGGTCTGCTCACGGGCATCCTTTTTATTGGCGGCCGTTTTATTTTAAAAGCTTTACTCCTAAAAGGTAATGTGGGTTCCATCTACGGGCCCTCTGGCTCTATGGTACTGGTATTACTATTTGTATTTTACACTTCGTTTATTTTATATTTTGGTGCCTGTTTTATAAAAGTATATTCAGATAAGAAGCGATGGGTGATGGAGTTTCCGAAAAAAGATTTATCAATAATAAACGAAGAATGATGAATTTATGTGCAGGAGAATTAAGTACAAAAGCAATAGAAGTTAAATAGTGCTGCTCCAACTTTTAAGGTTTTTAAACCTAATGGGGTTGGGGTTACCACAAATTAAACAGTATTGTTTTCCATATCCTCGCAAATCTCTGTTCTAACATTCTGCCTCATAAAAAATGCTTTTAGAAAATTTGAATGGCTGGCGTGAAGAAATGAAATCGATTTTACAAATGTTTTATATGTGAATAAATGTAAGTTAGTTCTATAAATGCCGGGCTCTGCAATAAAGTTGTAACTGATTTCATTTAAGCCAACCATTTAAATTTCATTGCTTTTTTTCGACAGCCTTGTTTTTTTTGTTACTTTTTTAATCAAGGAAAAAAGTAAATGAAATATTTTAAATAAAAAAATAATACTATCCAAACCTATAAGGCATCTTACACGCAGCTCGAAATTATAAACAGCGCCAACCTTTGGGCAAAAAAGCAATTTAATTTTCATCATTTTTAAACACTTCGCTTCCCCCCATCCCAACCTCTGGCAGCTCCACCACCTCAACCGCAGGCAAACGCTCCACATTCCTCAATTCCCTGTTTATAGCCCTGGTTCTTGTGCCAACCACATCATCTAATTGTCCAAGCCCAGTTTGAATATTTTTTTGTGCTTTTTCCAACAGCCCACCAAAGTTTTCAAACTCCTTTTTCACATTGCCCAACACCTTCCAAACTTCACTGCTTCTTTTTTGCAGTGCCAGTGTGCGAAAACCCATTTGCAGACTGTTCAAAATGGCCATTAAAGTCGTTGGTCCGGCAACGGTTATTTTATATTCGTTACGCAACTGGTCTATCAAACTGCTGCGGCGAATCACTTCTGCATAAATACTTTCAAAAGGAAGAAACATAATGGCAAAGTCAGTCGTATTCGGTGGGTCGAGGTATTTATCCCTGATGTCTTTTGCCATTTTTTTAATAACGGTCTCCATATTTTTGGTGGCAGTTTCTACTTCATCGGGTACAGCGTTTTCGTAAGCAGCAATTAAATGTTCGTAGGTATCTTTTGGAAATTTAGCATCAATAGGCAGGTACACAAAACTGCTCTCATCTTCGCTGCGACCTGGCAATTTTATAGCAAACTCCACTGGCTCGATACTGCCTTTTTTGGTGCGTACATTGGCATCGTACTGGTTGGGTGCGAGTATCTGTTCAAGCAATAGGGCAAGTTGCACTTCGCCCACACCGCCACGGAGTTTTACATTACTCAGTACTTTTTTTAATCCGCCTACATCGGTAGCAATCGTCTGCATTTCGCCCAGCCCTTTCTGCACTTCCATCAGTTGCTTGCCCACGGTTTCAAAACTCTGCCCTAGTCTTTCGCTAAGTGTTTTTTCAAGCTTTTCTTCCACCGTCACCCGTATGCTTTCCAGCTTTGTTTCTGTGCTTTTTACCAGGTCATTTTGTTTGGTATCCATTTGGGCAAACTTCTCCCGCTGCAAATCGTTGAACGATTTTATATTGCTTTCAAAAGTCTCCTGAAAACCTTTAAACGCTGTCACAAGCGCTTCCCGCATTAGCCGGCTGTCTTCCTTGGCCTGGCTGTTTATTTTTTCCAGCTGTATAATATTGGCGGCAGAAAAATCAGTAATAGTTTTAGTCAGCTCTTCCCGGTTCAGTTTATTGTTCCCGTCAATTTTGGTAATAAGCGCACCCATTTTTTCATCCAGCGTAGTATTAATTTCTCTCAGTGCCTGTTGGCTTTGTTCTGTGATGGTTTTAAGCGTAAAGTTCAACTCAATGCGATTGTCTTTAGCAATGCCTGAATTCTCCTCTCTGTTTATTTTAAAATCCTCTTTGAGGTTACTTTCTATTTTGGCGAGGTTTGCCTGCAGTGCTTCCAGCTTTTGTTGGAGGTCGGGCAAAGCACCGCTGTTTTTATTTCTAAAAATAATGATGAGCAAAATGGTAATTACCATCAAAATACCAAGTGCAAAAATTAAATAAGTTTCCAATGTTGTGTTGTTAAGTTGTGGTAAACAATACTGTTTTTTTCTTCAGTATAAAAATAACAAAAGGGTTGTTAGTTTGTGTTCTTATTTGTAGGAGTCCAAAATTATAATAGCGCAGAAAAAGTAAACTTCGCTTCTATAATATTCAAGAGGAGAATTTAAAAAATTTGAGTGCTTGTTACTTTTGTTACTGTTCTCCTCTAAAATAAACTTTATAGTAATTCATTTTTTTATTTTCATCGTACCCCTTTTCAATCAGTTCATTGTTACCATGTATATAAATATGAAAATTTTTTCCCAGCTTTTATAAATTAATAGCTCTTGTTTAAAACGCCGGCTCATAGCCCTGCTTATTGGTATGCACCGTAAAATAAGGTTCTTTACTTTCGCTTTTAAAAAGTCCGATAGCATGCACCAAACTACCTTCCACTGGTAAACTATCAAAATAGCAACAACACAATTCACCCTTTTATTTTTGGATGGTTGGCTGCATTGTACAGATGTGTTGCCGCTTTTTAGAAACTTCGTGAAAACAACCCGGGTCTTTAACAACCTGCTGCGCAAAATAAAACACTTCATTCAACTGTGTCCCCTTGGTGGAATGTTGCAGTCTGTAAGGTCATTGCTCTTGGTAAACGGTTCTAAAAAATTCTGTAGCAGTAAACTGCTTTGTTCATCTTTGTGTACAACGGTTGGCTGTTGCGAAAAAGCGAGCGGTTCATCCTGCAAGCAGTTACCTGTTTTATGAATAGATAATTGACTAAAGCTTGCTTAGTATACAGGAATCATACGGCGGAAATTAGCACTGCTGTTTAAAAGTAAATTCTATTAATAAAATAATTAGAAATGTTAGCGGTATCTCATTTCATACCTAAACAAACCTGTAAGGTTTTTGAATTCTTATAGGGTTTTTAAATAATGCGCCACCATTGTCGAAAATAAATCTGCTACCATAAAAGCAACTTTCAAATTCTCAACTTCTCTCTCCATATACTTCCATCCTTATTTTTTTGTTGCTTTTTACACTAATCCCTTTTACGGAAATTGGAAAAAAACGAAACTCTGGCAAAGTAACCAACGCCACATCTTTTAATATTGGTTTCCCTGTAAGCTGTAATGTTTTACGTTCATCAAAGCCTGCCTTTTAAATCAAAAAAACGAAATCGAAGTAAAATAACTATTCCCCCATACAACTGCCTATTGTCAATTATTCCAATCATACCCATCACTGGCATACAAATTGCAAATTCTATTTTGGTATCTTAATATATAAATTTAAAAAAACGATAGTTATGTCAGACAACAATGAAAGTTTTGGTAACAAATTAAAAGATGTGGCAGGCGAGGTAGGAAATGCTATTAAAAATGCAGCTCATGATGTAAAAACATCTGTGCAAAATGCTACTCATTCTGCTGAAAACGAAGCCGACAAAGTAGCCAACAATGCAAAAGCCGAAGAAGGTAACATTTTTGACAAGGTAGGGGCGGCTGTTAAAAACACTTTTAGCGATGTAAAGACTTCAACGGAAAACGCAGCCAACACGGCAAAAAATGAAGCAGAGAAAATAGAACGGGATAACAACGCTAAGACTCATCCATAAAACTCCGACACAATTATTTCGGTTTGCAAAAACGTTGCAACTGATGTCACTTCAATAGAAACCTATAAGCTTTTTAAACCTTATAGGTTTTTTGCATTTTCCCCATTTAATTTAAAAATGCTTACTTAAAAAGGAAGCTACTTCAAACTTCTCCCTTCTGATCACACCCCCCTCCGTCCTCAGAAAGGAAGCGTTAAAAAAATTTGAATGAATGCCGTAAGTCGAACAATTGTTCGGGTATATTCTAAAGCTGTGACTTATTTCATTTTAGGTAATCATTCAAATTCGTAGCCTTTTTTACGTAGCCTTGATTTTTTTGTTACTTTTTTCATTAAGGAAAAAAGTAAAGGAAAGCCAAATAAATCAACTGACTTTAAATGCAACTGCACCGGTTATTATGCACTACATAAAGTTTATTCTCTTCATAAAGCCCACCTTTGACAGCTTACTTATTAAGCCTTTAGAAAAAGCCGGCTTAGATTTTAGCAGAGGTAAGCAGCAATAATTACTACCTCAGTATATTAACCATCTTATTTTTCTCTTTAAGGCAGGAAAATAAAATGCCTGCCGGCAATGAATGATATATCTTTTAATTAGAAGGAATTTATGAAAATAAAAAATGTTTATTGTGCGGCAGCAATTGTAATAGGTTATAGTTGATGAACAAGCGTAAAATGCTGTTTTGGCAAAATAAGGCAGGGAACAGATTACCCGATATCCCGCATTTAGGTCAACCATTGCACTGCTTATGTATTAAATAAAATAAAGGCATAAACCTTGTATTTATAACAACATCTCATAACATTAATTAAAATAGTAAACATTAAAATTATTCCACACGACCAACTAATAAAAAAACTCGATATCTGTATTGCAGCATGTAATTTCTGCGCTTCTGCCTGTTTGCAGGAAGATGATGTGCAAATGATGGCGCTATGCATACGTTATGATTTAGACTGTGCCGAAGTTTGCAGAACCACTGCAGTATTACTGGCGAGAGATTCTAAACATGGTAAACATTTATTGCAGGAATGTATAGAGCTATGCGAAGCTTGTGTTGAAGAATGTAGTAAACACGAGCACGATCATTGCCAGGCGTGTGCACAGGCCTGTAAAGAATGTGCGGAAGCCTGCAGATCAGCAGCATAAAAATAAAACGGCACAAAACAAGTAGAGGTAAATATTCATCTTTCGGTATAAATTTTTTTTACTCATTATTAGAAAAAGCGAAACATAACAGTTTCGCTTTTTTAATCCCTTAATAAAAAAGAGTTTATTAGAAGTATTACATCTTATGGAGCCTTGATTTTTTTGTTACTTTTTTCATCAAGGAAAAAAGAAAAGAGAAAGCAAAAGAATATTAAACTTTCCTCCCAAATAAAATCCTTGCATTTAAGATAGTCTTCATTTTTGTTACTTCTTTCATCAAAAAAGAAAGTAAGTGAAAATTATTCAAAATAATCAATACAACCCTAACCTTAATAATATTGCACGAACGGCCTCATAAAAAAGGCGTTAAAAAAATTTGAATGAATGCCGTTAAGAAATGAAATTAATGTTCCAAATGCCAGGCATTGCTTTTAGCTGGCAAGTCGCACAATTGTTTGGGCATATTCTAAAGCTGTGACTTATTTCATTTTAGGCAATCATTCAAATTCGTAGCCTTTTTTATGGAGCCTTGATTTTTTTGTTACTTCTTTCATCAAAGAAAAAAGTAAATGGAAACCAAAAGAATATTAAACATCCTCCCAAACAAAATCCTTGCATTTAAGATTACCACGACTTTTTTATTACTTTTTTCATCAACGAAAAAAGTAAAAGCCCCCTCTCAAATGTGAATTTCTTCCCAATTACAAAAATCTTATTAATCTATAAGCTATTTAGGCATTCTACTTGTAATTAAGCGGAAAAATAAAATTATCAGTCATAAAAATCTATTACCATGAAAAAAGTTTACACATTTATCATGCTGCTAACATTGGGCAGCGCAACTTTTGTGGGTTGCAGTACAAGTAGAAATTCAACAAAAGGCGTGCTAGGTGGCGGTGCAGGCGGTGTTACCGGCACAGTAGTTAAAACAGTAGGTACGGTTGTTGGCCTAATCCTATTGTCAAGGCTTATCAAGTCTGTCCTCAAAACAGTTGGTGGAAGCACAGCTTTTGATAATGTTTCGCAGAACACTGCTTTTATGAACAACTTTAAGGAAGACACAAAATTAAATTCCTTTGCCAATAACAACTTAACAAAAACGGCCTTGCAGGTGTTGGTAGCAGAACATTACCAGATACCGCTTACAACGGTTGCAAATAATTATACTGCACTAAATACCGTTGGAGACCTTGCAACTTTTATAGGTAAAAATGCAAGTGTAAAAGCGTTAAATCAAATCAAATAAACAACATTCCCTTTTGAAATCCAATCCGTTTCCTGTAAAGGGACGGATTTTTATTTACCAACAAAATACGAGTGTTAAGGCGCTATCTTTATTTTTTGATATGCAATAATACCCCATGCTCAAGCTTTAATGTGATTCAGAAGTATTCGCAGTAAATATTCTGCTAAACCGCTCTTTCAATAGTGCTTTATACAAATCTTTAAACTCATTATTCAAGAAACTGTTGTCTATTTGTTTCATCCACTGTAGTTTGCTTGTTTCCATTTTTTTGAAAATGTTATTCTGCTGTTTTTTATCCATTTTCATCGTATTAAAAGCAGCAATAAAATCTTCCTTTTTTATTTTCTTCTTTTTACCGTTCAGAGTTAATGCAAGGTCTTCATCATCTTTTGGGTTTACCAGTGCCGTAGCTATCAGGTCGTATGCAGCAGACAGTACCATACCCAACCCAGGTTGCTGTATGAGCGAAAAATTCTTCAGGTGCATATCTGCATTGCCGGTTAAAAAAGAGAACAGCAATATTTCAAAAAAGTTCACCACATCTAAACCTGGTGTTGCAGAGTACTTTTGTACAGCCGTGGCTATTTGCTCATAGCTACCACGGTATTTATCCTCTGTTAACCGTTCAGTTAGCTGGCACATATCTTCCATGTGCAACTTTTCTTTTTTTGACCTATCTATTCTTTTGGTTATGTACGCCAGATTACCGGATAGTAACCTAATTAAACTATGCGGCACTACTTTAATTTTTGCAACACTTGCCAAATGCATGGTCAGATCTTCTACCTCAGACAAATGAGGGTAGTTAGGTGTTGCCGGTTTTAAAATATACCCACCCCACAAGCCTACAATGGTGAATTTCTTTGCAGCCTGTGTATCACCGGCTTTGGCAAGGTGTAGGAAAAGTTTGGGCTGCACTCCCGTTACGGTGGTATGTGTTTTAATAACTTCCGCTGCCAGGCCCTCTAATTGTTCTTCAGAATATGGCAAAACCAGAGGTATCACCTCACCAAATATTTTTTTGCTGCAGGTTGCATGAAAATCTATATCTCCTTCAGCCAGTGTTTTATAACAGTATAAACATTTTTGTATCATAGCCCTTCTTCTTTTACAGGATGAACACTCACAGCACCAATGCAATCTTTACAACATGCCATCAACAGTTCCATCCTGTCTCTTGGGTTTATTTTCCAGTTTTTTTCTGCTATATCCAAAAGCCATCCTTCGGGTATTAATCCATCAAAAAAAGGAAACAGTACCTTATCATTAAACGCGGTTTCCTGTATCGGCAAAGTAAGACTTATAGCCCCTGGCGATGCTAATTGCAAGTACGCTTTATCATACTCAAAATGATAACCATTCTCATCGTGTGTGAGCCAGCCGGCTGTTGTATCGTGCATTATTATTACTGTCTTTCGCATGGTTAAAGTTCTGCGTGATTTAATTGAACAGGACCTACTTTGTAACCAAATAATTTCAGCACCTGGTTTACCTTATCCAATCGCAGCGACTCTTTACCTTTTTCCAGTTCCCTAACGAACCTTAAACCCACACCGGCTTTCTCTGCCAGCTCGGGTTGCGTAAGTTTTACAGCATTTCTTTTAGCTTTCACAAATTCTTCTAATTTCATATTTTATACCCTTTTGGGTACAAATATTTACTATTCGTCTGTAATTAAATATTGCTCCAATAAATTTACTTTAAGTGATACTAACACCCCCATTCTTTTCTTTCGGAATGAAAGCATGTTTTAAGCAGAAGCAGAACAATATCGAATCCTGTTTACTACTTTTATCAACAGTTACACAAACTTAAATATCGTGGGAGACCTTGCAAAGTTCTTTGGTAAAAGTGCAAGTTCCAAAGCTTTGAATCAAATCAAATAAATAGCATTCAATTTTTATAGTTTAATATTTCATATTTTTAAAGAAATGAAATATAAAATATTCTCTTACTTACCGGGGTTAATTATTTTGTTTTTTAATTACAAAATAGCACTCATTTATATTATGATCGTCAGTTTGATTTTTATGGTAAAAGAAAACCCTGACTTTTTTAAAAAAAGGGTAAGGTAATTTCTTCCTAAAGGTACATGAGCCCCCCTAGCGCAGAAATGATGCGATGCTTTCTGTGCGGTAAATTATAAAACTGTTTGCTATAATATATAAGCTCATAATATCATCGGGTCTAATAGGATAACATCTGTCAAACCTTTGCCGCCATTATAATCGACAGCAATACTGTACATCCAATATTCACTGTCTTTTACGAACCCTGCCTCTACAGGATTATTATTCAAAAACAATGTGCAATTATACAATCAGAACAAAAAAATTGAACCTGATTATTAAAAATTTCTAGGGAATATTTACAACTTAGCAGAGTAAGCTTATTTTTCTTTTAATAACAAGTACATCAGCAAAGATGGCTTTTACCTTAACACTTAAGTCTTAAGACAAGTTTCATATTTCGGCTTTTATAAATTCTAAAAATGCTTGATGTATCCTTATTATCTTTATCCAAAAGCACAATGCCAAAATACCTCTTTGCCTTATTAATATTTACTACAACTGCCTGTGCTCAAAGAAAACAGGTGGACGAAAGAGCGAGTCAAATTGTTAACCAATGCATCGAAGTACATGGAGGTGAAAATTACAATGATATGGATGTTTCCTTTAACTTCAGGAAATTCAGGATACACCTAAAACAGAAAGCTGGTATTTTTTTGTATGAACGAACTTCAAGAGATTCATTAAATAATGAAATACATGATATGCTCACCAATGATTCTTTTACCAGGGAGGTAAACGGATCAAAGGAAAAATTGACGCAAAAGGATATTGATAAATACAAAGAAGCATTAAATTCTGTGGCTTATTTTGCTTTATTGCCTTATAAATTAAAAGAGCCGGCGGCCAACCTCAAATACCTTGGAGAAACAATTATTGATAATAAAAAATATGATAAAATTGCGGTTTCATTCAATGAAGCAGGCGGCGGAAAAGATTACAAGGATGTTTTTTGTTATTGGATTGCCCGGGCTGAGCATACAATGGATTATATAGCGTACTCAAATGGTGGACCTCGATTTAGAAAAGCTGTAAAAAGAGAAAAAGTAGATGGTATAATTTTTCAGGATTACGAAAATTATGAAATTGCTGACACCACTATCGCAGTCTTCAATTATGACAATTCCTTCAAAGAAGGTAAAGTAAAGTTGCTTTCCAAAATTGAGCAAAGTAATTATTCATTGGGTAAAGCAAGCAAATAAAAACAACGATAGTGGCGTGTTTATAAGGTTGAATTAGTTCCCTACTATTAATTAAAATGGCCCCCCTAGCGCAGAAATGATGCGATGCTGCCGTGCGAAGCTTTATGTGCGGTAAGTTATAAAATTGTTTGCTACAATATATATGCTCATAATATTATCGGGTCTAAGAGAATAACATCAATCAAACCTTTGCCGCCATTATAATCGACAGCACTACTATACATCCAATCTTCACTGTTTCTTACAAACCCCGCCTCTACAGGGTTATAATGTATATAAGATAATTTTTGCCAGGCTATTTGTTGTGTGGTAAATTCTATTGGATGGCTTTCAACTTGCCATAATTGAAATGTGCTGTTGTTACTGCTTTTCCTTGCTGCCCTGTGCATCATCCACAGCATCCATTCTTGCCTGCTTTCCGTTTTATTATTTAAAATAGCTGTATGCAATTCTGTGGAGGTATGCCTTTTTAAGTTTCGCATAATATTACTTGGGGGATTGCCTGTTGTACCTATCAGCATATGCACATGGCTTGTCATAATGCACAACCCATAAACTTCAAGATCTTTTTCTTTCTGGCAATGTTTAATGCTTTCAATTAAAATGTTTCTATACACATCTCTAATAAAGAGGTCTATCCAGTTTACTACCGAAAAACTTACAAAATATAATTTGCTGTTGTCAGTAAACTTGTACTTTCTGCTCATCAATTAAATGTACA
>JAYUZL010000022.1:0-3268 GCA_043751875.1 Ferruginibacter sp. | reverse complement strand
GTGTCTGTTTTAATAAAATTGTTTTGCCTAAAAAAATACAGCAAATTTTACTCTTGCAAAAAAAGGAATACCAGGAGTAAAATGAAGTTCAGTAACAGGTGCAGGTTCGTTTTTTAATCTTGATTCAGTGGCAAATTGGGCTTCGTTCCAAGTGGTGTTTAGCAGGTTTTCAATAGCTATGCCCACTTCGTATTTGGGTTTAGTATAATTAACAGATGCGTCCATTACAAAATATCCTTTTGCTGTAATTGAACCATCTTCATTTGCTGGCCTATTTTTAATTACCCTATAAGAAAGGCCGCCACTAAAACCTTCATTTAGTTTGTAAAATATACCTCCGGTACTTGTAGCAGTTGGTGCAAGCGGGATATAATTTGCCCCTTTTGGTGCGTCAATAGACCTTGGTTTTGTGAAATTTACATTTACGTTCGCAAATAAACCTTTAGTAAACTGGTAACGGGCAATGATGTCTATTCCTTCACGCCTTGATTTACCGCTTGGCTCTACATTTGCATCGTCCCCATTATATACAAATTCCTGCTCCAGATATAAATACCATGCAGCTACATTAATCAATAGATTATTTGATGGTTTTAATATAATACCAAAATCAGCAGCATAAGCAGCAGGTAATATTTTATACCCACTATTTGCTACTACCACACGAGTATCATTTGAATGAAACCCTTTTCCGAACTTAGTGTATAATTGTAATTTGGGATTAACTGTATATTGAATATTTAATTTTGGGCTTATGATAGATTTGCCCTGTGCCGGAAGTTGTGGCAAGGCCAATTTTTGCGTATAACTAAAATGTAAATAATCAAATCTTACACCAGCGTCAATAAACCATTTTCCTATAGACACCTCTTGTTGAATAAATCCAAAAGCGTTAGCTTCTTTAATATCACCCAATGTGACATAGTTTAAAAACTGGCGTTTTACATCATGTGATAATGCATTTGTTGTTGCATCATATCGTATGCCTGCACCATATATGGAAGTTAAAGATGCTTTACCTAATGAACTTTTATGAGTTATTTTAGAAAGATAGCCGTACAAGTTTCTGCTCTCTTTGTGATTGATCTCATCGCCGTTAACAGGGTCAACCAAATAAAACGTAAAGTTTGAAAATAAACTAAATTTATTTCGTGAGTAGTATGCCTGATTTTCCCAGGTAGTGCCAATGCCAAATGTATGAGCAAGCATAATATTTGCGTTGTATCTTTCGGTATTCCCGCCTTCGGATGGATCTATAGAACCAAAGCGTTCCAATGTCCCATTTTCTACAGCCCTTAAAGGTACTTGCCCAGAGGCATCCCATTTACTTTTAAAGCCGGAAAGAGAAGCAGTTAATTGTGTATTGCTTGATATGGCTAAATTATATTTTCCAAAAATATTAAAGCGGTTAAAATTTTGTTTATTGATAGTAGCCCCATCCGTGTAATAAAAATCACCGGCAATATAAGCACTCTGTTTATCCTTATTCTTTTTCAATAAATCAATCATGGCAAGGGTTCTGAAAGTATTATATCTCCCTGCTTCTACCTGCACCTTGCTTTGGCGAATATTATTAAATGTAGAAAATGCAACATAACCGGATGTATTAAGATTACCATGTTGTGTGTAATAAGGGCCTGTTCCAAAATCGATGTTATTAATAGTTTCCGGGATAATAAAATGTGTGTCTGCATAACCTTGCCCATGGGCATGGCTAACCATATTTACAGGCAACCCGTCAACACTTACCTGTATATCAGTGCCGTGGTCATTATCAAATCCACGTAAAAAAATCTGTTCTGCTTTGCCACCTCCTGCATGTTGTGCTATAAACAACCCCGGTACTAAACGGAGTAATTCTTGGGTATTTCTCACGGGCTTCAGGTCAAGGTCAATTTTAGCAAGGGTACTGAATTTTGCAGCGCCACCACTACCTAAAACAACTACATCTTTTAGATTAACAGCGTCTGGTTTCATTTCAATTGTAATATAATTTTTGCCTTCTGTAGAAACATTTAAAGCCTTATAACCAATGTAAGAAACCAATAGATCAGGTTTCGTTGTACTTATTTTTATATTAAAATTTCCATATTGGTCTGTAAGTGTGCCGGATACACCAGTAACAGTTATGGAAACATTTTCTAAAGGCTGGCGGCTCGCTGCATCAACCACTTTGCCTTTTATAGTGAACTGTGCAACTGCTACAGAAAAAAACATCGAAAAAATGATAAGAAAGTATAGCTTGATTTTATTATAGTAATGTTTCATAAACAGAAATTTAAACAGCACACGTTGTCTGTTGATTAGTTAAAGATGAAATGGTAGCTAAAAAATTAATGATTAATCCTTAAAAAAATAAAAGCTGAGTGCAAGTGTTGGATAGGTATTTACATACAAATCCTTCTCAGGCACTTTATAAAAGTTAATGACAAAACAGTTTAGAATTTTAGCTAAAAAGTTCAATTTTTGCTGCATGGTACATCAGCAGCGCAGTAATTAAATGTTTCTTGGAGGGGGATAATCACTTTGTAAATAAACAGGCAAAATTGCCCATGAAGATTTTAAAGAATAGTCATTTACTATTAAATGCCTAAAAATTAAAGGTTTTACAAAAGCAATTAAATGCTCATTTTGTGATTGTTCTTTTTTTTGGGAATAAGGATTTTTATCGTTGTTGCTTTTTTTGGTTTCTTCCAATACCTGTTTGTGAACATGTAATTTTCCATCTACATAATGCACAGTAGCCATGTGTTGAGAGTACCAGAAAATGTGAGCAATTTTGTCAGAAATATACGGTAATAGCGGTTTCAGCATTAACATGCTGTATGTAAAAAGCAGAATATATAATGTTACCTTTTTCAATATTTAAATGACAGGTAGATAAGAGTTGAAAATAAATTTATATCCTAAAATACGTAAATATTAAGAAAAAAGTTTTTATAATAAATTAAACTAATATAGTTATGCCATACGCAGTAACAGTGTACCCTTTTTTTTGCATTCATTGTCCTTGTTAATGCTTTAAATTTTACATTAATATTTTTATTTTAAATAGTTTTATTTTTAAAAAAATGTAGCCTCTCTTGCCCAATAAACACACATTTTTCTACATACAGGCTATTTAGTTCCCCGTTTTTACCCGTTTAATTTAATTATTTGTATTTCACAACTTAAATATAAACAAGTACTTTATTTTTTATAAAAACCAAGCATAACAATTGTACGTAGCTAAATGTGTAATACTATCCTTAATTATTTTTAAAAAAAA
>JAYUZL010000021.1:0-3824 GCA_043751875.1 Ferruginibacter sp. | reverse complement strand
AGGAGGAGACAGCATATTTTCTTAACCTTACGGTGCAATCTGACAAGCCGGTTGTTTTAACTGGATCTATGCGACCTGCAACAGCCATAAGTGCTGATGGATCTAAAAATTTGTATGATGCCATTGTTGTTGCTAGCGATAAAAACAGCAAAGGAAAAGGAGTAATGTTGTGTTTTAATGAAAGTATTTTTGATGCTAAAAATGTGGTGAAGACAAATACCACTAGTGTGAATGCCTTCTCAGCTCCAAATACAGGGGCCATTGGACAGGTTTATGACGGGGCTGTATTTTACAATGCCCAGGTATTAAACAAACATGGAAGTTCTACAAATTTTGACATCAGCAAAATTGAAATCTTACCTAGTGTAGAAATTGTGTATGCTTACGCAGGCGCTTCAGCTACTGCAATAAATGCTTTAATTAATAGCAACGTTGCAGGAATAATTATAGCTGGTACAGGTAATGGTAGTTTTGACAAAGATATTTTGGCAGCTGTAAAAAATGCGGTGAAAAATGGTATCAAGGTTGTGCGAGCATCAAGAGTGGTTTCAGGAAAAGTTCCCATGCAATATGTTGGTGTCTTTGACGATTCTAAACTTGGTACAATTGCGTCAGACAATCTTAATCCACAGAAAGCAAGAATACTTTTAATGCTTGCATTAACTGTTACGAAAGACAACAATAAAATTCAAGAAATGTTTTTGAGTTATTGATTTAAAAAAAAATTTCTTTAAAATGAGAAACGATAATTGAACATATTATTTATCTGCAGTAGAAATATTTGGAGAAATCCTATAGGGTAACCAAGTCCATAAAGTACGCTCGCCGAAAATAACCTTTTCCAAAATTTCGGGTTTCATCAAAAATTATTTTGTGGACTGATATGATATTTGTGAAAAAAAAAGTATGAGCAAAGATTCAAGCACAACTTTCTTGAAGTGACGTTTAAAAAAAATATTATAATTTCTGGTATTAAAGACTATTATAAATTTATGGTTAAGGAACTCATCGAAATGATTCAACTTTCAGTGGAGCAATGTCTTTGAATTACGATAAAATTTCTGCCCATATATCTTTTGAGTAAGCGGGATTATTGTTGCAACAATAAATAATTTTAACAACCTTAGTTTTAATTTAAACCGTCCTAAATGCTGAGTGTTGTTGGATAGGCATTGGTTCTTATTATTTATCTTTATGAAAGTTAAGATTTTACTATGGGCGGAAAAGATTCTCATGAAAAAATTATATAAAGCCCCATGCTTACCTCTTTCAAATTAATGTCTATGAAATTATCATTTTTTGTTTTTACGCTGCTGACTGTTTTTACAGCATATGGCCAACAAGTGACTAATGTTGTGTTAGTTGATAAAGATGGCGTAACTAATGATGTTAGGAAGGCAGAATCATTTATAATCATAAAGCAATTTCCAAAAACTTTTGAAAGGTTGGATTATAAAAAGGATGGGCCAATGATAAAATTAAGGTCGTACAAAGATTCAAGTCTTGTAATTCTTGATGGTAGGTATTTTGAATTTCGCCTAAACGGAACTATGCTGTTTATGGGAAACTATAAAGACAATGAAAAGTCTGGGGACTGGCTTACTTACAATGATACAGGCAAGGTAACACGGCACTTAAAATTCGAGAAGGATGTCTTGATAGAGACTTTGGGCGTCGACACGGTTGTTTCAAATATAAAATATGGTGACGAGCGTGAAGCAGAATTTACAGGAGGCAAAAACAAATGGAAAGCTTATTTAGAGCAATCACTTTTAAAAGGAGGTGCCATACAAAGTACTTTGTATGGAGGGACTGTTAATGTAATTTTTAATATAGACTCGACGGGGCAAGTTACGTTACCATTTATCTCAAAATCTGTAGATTTTGTTATTGATGAGGAAGCAATTCAAATTATATCGGAGTCCCCGAAATGGATACCGGCTTGGCAAAACGGACGTCCTATAAAAGCATACCGCAAACAGCCAATAGCTTATATGCCGCCCGTAGATAAATAACTATAATGGCCATGCAGTATATTTTACAAAAACAAAATTTTAATAAATGAAACGAATAATTTTTCTTTTAATAATAATATCTTCAACGGTAAATTTCGCATTTGCACAAACTACAAAAAATAAAAAAATGAACAAAGCACTGATAATTATTGACATACAGAATGACTATTTTGAAAAAGGAACAATGACACTTGTTAATTCAGATAAAGCAAGTGAGAATGCACTACTTGTTCTTGAACAATTTAGAAAAGAAAAACTTCCAATCATACACATTCAGCATATTGCCGATCAACCAAATGCAACTTTTTTTATTCCAAATACCGAAGGGGTAAAAATTCATAAAAACGTACAACCTTTAGGAGAAGAGAAAGTTATTGTAAAACATTATCCAAATAGTTTTCGTGAAACTGAACTGTTGAGTTATTTAAAAGCAAACAATATTACGGATTTAACTATTTGCGGTATGATGACTCATATGTGCATTGATGCAACAACAAGAGCCGCATACGATTTAGGTTTTAATTGCATTGTTGTTGGAGATGCCTGTGCCACCAAAGACCTAGATTTAAATGCACACACTGTAAAAGCAAAAGATGTTCAAACAGCATTTCTTTCTGCTTTAGATGGCACTTATGCCGATGTTAAAACAACGAAAGAAATTATCAATGGTAAGTGAGTATAGTTTTCATCTTACCTAAAGTTGTTTGAATGAAAGTAAAATGACATTTAAAAGAATTAACTCTCTAAAATACTTTTTCTCTAACAACTATAAATTTTAAATCAACAAATCAATAAATAAATTAAACACTGCTCAATGAAAAAAACAACACTACTCTATGTTATTATAAGTTTAGTATTTATGAATTTTGCTGCAGCACAAGGCAAATTAAAAGCTATTAAAGCCGGTGGTTTCATAGACGTAACAAATGGATCGGTGTTGAAAAATCAAATTATTTTAATTCAAGATGATAGCATCATTGCTGTAGGTTCAACTATCACAATTCCAAAAGATGCAGAAATAATTGACTTAAGTAATGCAACCGTTTTACCGGGATTAATAGATTGTCATACACACATTACTTCTGAACCGGGTAATGATTATTATGCTGATATTTTTCGTAAAGGTCCTGTTGATAATGCAATAATGGCGCCCACTTATGCCAAAAGAACTTTAGAAGCAGGCTTTACCACCTGTCGGGATGTTGGCGCCGCGGCATTTGTAGACGTTGCGCTGCGTAATGCAATCAACAGTGGAGATGTTGAAGGGCCAAGGTTACAGGTTGCTACTTTGTTTATCGGATCGACAGGGAGCCATGGTGATATGAATGGCTTTTCTCCATACCTTAATTTTAATATGCCTGCGCATATGAGCGGAGTTGCAGATGGCATAGAGGGCGTAAGAGAACAGGTTCGGTATAATATAAAATACGGAGCAGATGTAATTAAGTTCGGGGCAAGTGCCGGCGTATTAAGTGAAGAAGAAAGTGTTGGGGCACCGCAATACAGCCAGGAAGAAATGAACGCAATTGTTGATGAAGCAAAGCGCTGGGGCCGTAAAACCTGCGCACATGCCCATGGTACCGAAGCAATAAAAATGGCGGTAAAAGCTGGAGTTTCATCTATTGAGCATGGCAGTATGCTCGATGATGAATGCATTGAACTAATGAAACAAAAAGGAACTTATTATGATCCTACTATTTTTGTTGGAGATTATGTTGTTGCGGAGTTTTCAAAAAAAGGTTATCCCGAAAAGATATTGAATAAAGCAAGAATGATTATACCAGTTGTAGGATCAAGCTTTAGCAAGGC
>JAYUZL010000020.1:0-2420 GCA_043751875.1 Ferruginibacter sp. | reverse complement strand
GTAAAAGCACTTTTTTTGTCACTTTAATTATTTCTATGTAAGCTAACTCCATAAAAGCTTTCAGCCGTTTTTAGGTACATTTTTGTCCATTAACCCAATATTTTAATAAATAAGTCTTGCAAAATATCCTTTGCGTCTTCTTTATTACATGCTTCCGCAAACACACGCCCAATAGAAGCGAGGCATAACGATTAAAGCGGCTTTTTTGGCAAAGAGCATCTTCTTTTATGCAACCTTTTATTATTTCAATATCTGTCTATATTAAAGGGTTGATAAACGAGGCTTACATTTAAGATATCATATACAGTTTATATGCTGCCTCATAATTAATGTACAATTAATATTATTTTTGCATATATGGCGTTATGGGTAAATTAAAATTGTGTTTGTTTAAAATAAACCTTTAGGAGTGTACTTTGCACTTCAATTTCATAATATGGATTTTGAGAAAAAAATAAGGATGCTTGTCTCTGAAAATGAGTTTTTACAGTTGCAACTGGAAGATATAAACCTTGTCCTAAAAAAGAAAGATGAAGAAATTAATATGCTCGCCGATGAGGGAGAAACGGCTTCATTTCTAAGGAGTAGAATAGATAGCAACTTAATTGAAATAGAACAACTAAAATATTACGTTCACCTGGCCGGTCAAAAAAGTTTAGGATTAGAAATACTTAACGAAGAACTGGAAGTTGATCTACTGATCCAAATGAAGGGCAGGCAAAAAGAACAAAAGTCACTAAAAGAAATGGGTACTGTAAAAGCAAATTTAGAGGTAGTTACAGAAGAATTAAATGAAGCCGCTGCATTGTATAAAATGTTACAGTCATTAAAGCAAAAGTTATCTGAGGCCAATAGCATTGCTTCGCTTAATGAAATTGAAAATAGGGAATTAAAACTAGAAATAGCCGAACAAAGAGAATTAATTGAACTTTTAAAAATTAAAAAAACAGTTAATTAAGAAATACCAATTAGAAATAAAACAGACCAATGAATTCAATAGCAGATATTAGAAAAGATTATAAGCTTCGCTCATTTTTAGAAGAAGATGCTGCACAAAATCCGTTTACACAATTTAATATTTGGTGGAACGATGCGCTGGCGAGCAATATCGAAGAAGTAAACGCCATGACCCTTGCTACTGTTAATGCAGAAGGAAAACCATCTGCAAGAATTGTTTTATTAAAAGGCATGAGTGAAGATGGGTACGAGTTTTACACCAATTACGAAAGCGATAAAGCAAAAGAAATGACAGGCAACAATAACGTGGCGCTCATATTTTTTTGGAAAGAACTGGAACGGCAAATAAGGATAGAAGGTACTGTTAAGAAAGCGCCGGACACAGTAAGTGACACTTACTTCAACAGTCGACCTGCAGACAGCAGAATAGGCGCATGGTCTTCGCCGCAAAGTAAAATTATATCTTCAAGAGATATTTTAGAAGACAATGTAAAAGCAAACAAAGCAAAGTTTGAAGGCAAAGAAATAACAAGGCCTAGATTTTGGGGAGGATATATTGTTGAACCTGTTTTGTTTGAATTTTGGCAAGGCCGATCCAACAGGTTACATGATAGAATAGAATATGTAAAAAACGAAAACGAATGGATTAAAAGGCGATTGGCGCCGTAAGATATTATGCAATAAAAAAGGCGAATGTTAGCATTCGCCTTTTTAGATTATTTTGCTTTTTTTGTAGCTGGTTTTTTTTCTTCAACGACTTTTGGTGCTGCTACCTTTGCCGGCGCTTTTGGCGCTGTTACTTTTGTTGCAACTTTTGCAGGTCTTGACTTTCCGAAAGATCCTGCCTTGGTTTTTCCTTTTTTTGTTTTAATATCACCGCGTCCCATAATTTGTATTTTTATTATTTACTAAAGTTATAAAAAAAAGCAAGACACTGCTGCATCTTGCTTTTAAAATGTTTTTTTAAAACTAGATTTTAGAAGACAATTCTTTACCTGCTTTAAACTTAGCAACTTTTTTTGCTTTGATTTTGATAACCGCACCGGTTTGTGGGTTACGGCCGTTACGTGCGGCTCTTTTAGAAACAGAAAAAGTACCAAAACCAACTAAGGTAACTTTATCCCCTTTCTTTAAAGTTTTTGTAACAGCATCTACAAACGCATCAACTGTTAAGTTAGCTTGAGTTTTGGTGATACCTGCGTCTTCTGCAATTTTTGCAATTAATTCTGCTTTGTTCATATTGAGTTTTTTGAAAATTTAAAGTAAGACAAATATATATGGTTTTTGAATGTAACAAATTTTTTTTATGATCTTTTTGCGCCATTTAAAAATGGCTGTAATGCACTGTGCGTGTGTATTACAGACGTAGTTTTACATAAAATGTACATTAATATAAAATGTTTTTTTGCTAAAATATAGGATTGCATTGGTTTTCGGCGGGGTTATAACGTTAAAAGCCAATG
>JAYUZL010000019.1:0-3670 GCA_043751875.1 Ferruginibacter sp. | reverse complement strand
CCAACGTTCCAGCTTTTTGAGGCCTGTATAACTTCCTGCAGATCATCGATCTTCTTTCCAGTAATGCGTATAATATCATCCATAATGGCTACCTGCACTTTAAGGCCGCTATCTTTAATGAGTTTTACTATTTTTTTCGCATCCTCCTGTTTAATGCCATTTCTTACAGGCACTTCCTGCTTTACAATTTTACCACTCTGGTGCGGTTCTTTGCTTAAATCATACACCTCTGCTGCCAGCCCCTGTTTCATGCTTCGGCTGATTAACACATCAACTATCTGCGTTAGTTTCATTTCGCTATCCGCTTCCAGGTTCACTTTAAAGTCCTTTTTATTCAACTCAATCAACACATGGCTTCCCTTAAAATCGAAGCGATTGGTAATTTCTTTACTAACGATATTGATGGCGTTATCTAAAGTCTGCAGGTCAACTTTACTGGCAAAATCAAATGATGGCATAATGATAAATTTGTAAAATACTTTATAAATAAGAATGTAAAATTAGTAATTTATTCTTTCATAGTAAATTTGAATTGAATGACTGAACCTCGCCTTTAATTACCAGTAATTACCAGTGTAGAACAATCATAACAGCTTATATCAGCTTCGCTAACATCAATAGTGCCATCGTTTATTATTATTTTACCAGCAGACGAAATAGCCCATGTGCCAGTTTCATCGTTTAAAAGATTGTATAGGGTTCGTAAATCCTTATAAAGTGTTGTACCGTTTGCATTAAAAAGATATTTTATCATCCAGTCCACCAGGCTCTAAAAAGTTATTGGTAACGTTTTTAAAAACACCATTATTCCAACTTCAACTTTTACAAAAGAATAAGTGCCTGCAACGGCTGTAACAGTTGTATTACAATTAGTGTTGGTACTTTTTTCTTTTTTACAGGAAGTGGAAATAATGCCCAAAAATGGCGAAACAGGGGATTAGAATTTTCATATTTTTTTAGGTTTGATTAAGACGAGGAAATAATTAAAATATCCGATAAAAATCATTACTGATATACATTTGATTCTTGTATACGCTGCTAATAAAAAACATAGCCCGCAAATGAGCTGCATAATTTTTTGAAAAATATTTTTAATTAGCACCTTTAACCCTGTTCTGCTCATCGCCTGCCCCACCGGTTTTTCTTTTAGCTGCTGATTTCATTTGCTTGCCAAAACGATAAGTAACGTTTAAAGAAAGTACCCTTGAATCTCCATACTGATGAAAGCTTGCATCTGTATTCAGAATGTCAACTTTCCCATTTTGTATCATTGAGAAAAAGGCATCCCTGATGTTTAATTTAACGGTGCCCTTTTTCTTTAATATTTCTTTTTGAACCCCCGCACTTACCTGGCTTAAAGGGTTAATAGATATTTGTCCTTCGATGCCTTTTGTACGGTAAAAGCCGGATAATTCAGCACTCCACCCTTTATTAAATTTAAACTGATTGTTTATATTAATAAGATAGTTTGATCCGGAACGGTTGCCACTATTACCAAATAGTAAACCTTTGTATTTGCGGTAATTTGCTTCTGAATATATAATCAGTACCCATATTTTGGTTACATTTTTTTGTGCACTTATAGATATACTGGCATTACCTGAACTAGCAAAGTTGCCTTGTTTAATAACAGTTGCAAAACCCCTTGGCTCAAAAGTTTCACTAAACAAATCTTTTGTGTGAGAATAGTTTACCGTTGTAGTTAACCATTGGTTATAGGTATGCGACATCTCCAACACATTGGCATAAGAAGGACGTAAAAACGGATTCCCTTCACCGTAAGTATATTTATCCAAATAAAACATAAAGGGATTAAGATCTTCGTAAGCAGGGCGATTTATTCTTCTGCCATAAGAAAAGCTAAACTGATTTTTTTCACTGGCATTATAGCTTACAAACATAGTTGGAAAAAAGCCCAGGTAACTTTTTTTAAAAAAACTGTCTGCTCTTTGTGGATTACCAAACTGATCGCCTGAATAATTGGTATTTTCTAAACGAAGGCCTGCCTGAAAACCCCATTTCTTTATTTCTTTACTGGCATTTAAATAAGCTGCATTGATATTCTCTTTATACCTGAAACGATTTGTTTTTTCATAGTCAGGTTGTTTTACATTGTTGATAATATTAAAATATCCGGCAGTATTATCTGTATTTACAAAACTTGTTTTTACTCCTGTTTCAATTTTTAAACCATTTTTTAAAGGATGTGTATAATCTGCCTTGGCTGAATAAATATTTATTACGGAGGGTAACTCGCCCACTAATTTATTGCTGTTGCTGATAGTGCCATTGGGCAAGTAAGTAATATTGCTGAAGGGCTGATTTTTAGAAGCATTATAATTTACATAATCGGCATCCATCGTAAATTCCTTTCCTGTAGAATCAAACTGGCGGCGAAGATTAAAATTGACCCCCTTATTTTTCCATGATCCATCTTCTGCACTGGAGGAAACTGCGATAGAATCTACCATTTCCATATTATTTTTGAGATAGCTTGTATTGAGACCTGTTTGGTTTTCAGGATTTACAAAGCCTGTAAATACAACACCAATGGTAGTTTTTTTGCTGGCATAATAATCAACACCTGCTTTAACATTATTATTGCCATTGCGATGCATCATCCTGGCGTTTTGATCAAATATGGCAGTAACGGATTGATCCGGGTTTTTATAAATCCGCTTAATATCCAACTGTTGAAAATTGTTTCTGCGGTTTACACTTAAAGTACTAAACATATTAAACTTTCCATTACGATAATTTAAATTAAGACTGTTATTGGTTTTTGCATAAACGCCTTGACCGTAGCCAAGTGAGAGGTTTCCGTTAAAGCCCTTTTGTTTGCTTTTTTTGGTTTTAATATTAATGATCCCCGAATTGCCGGCTGCATCATATTTTGCAGATGGGTTTGTCATAATCTCAATCTGATCAAGATTGGCAGAAGACATACTTCTAAGTAAATTGGCAAGTTCCGCTCCGCCGAGATACGAAGGTTTTCCATCTATCATTATCATTACACCTTGCTTACCCTTCAGGCTGATATTGCCATCTTTATCTACCGTAACACCCGGGCTTTTTTCTAAAACATCCATGGCAGTAGTGCCGGCATTGGTTACAGAAGCATCAACATTTACTACTGTTTTATCTAACGTTCTTTCAATAAAAAGCTTTTTGGAATTTATTGTTACCTCTTTTAATTCCTTGTCAATGGGTATCAATTGTAATACCCCTGTTGCAACTGATAGTTGATTCCACGAAAGGGAAAATGGTTTACTATACACCATTTTGTACCCTATTAAACTGGCAGAAACCAGGTAGGTAGCACCCTGCTTAATATTTTCAAATAAAAAATTGCCATTTTTATCAGAGACTGTTGCCTTTATGAGCGTACTGTCTTTACCGTTCAAAAGTGAGATTGTAGCCGCATCTATTATTTGCTGGTTACTTACTTTTATAAGGCCGGTTACTTTGCCGGGTGTTTGCGCAAGGCTGACAATACTTATACTTACAGCAGTCAGCAGGTTTAATAAATGTTTCATGGTTATACTTTATACTTTGTTTTGAATTGTACATATCAAAAGTAGGTACTTTGTATTACAAGGAACATTAGAATACACAAACGGCATTAATTTACTTACTACTGGTAAATATTATCTATAAATAATTTAATAAA
>JAYUZL010000018.1:0-21667 GCA_043751875.1 Ferruginibacter sp. | reverse complement strand
GGCAACAGAAACTTTGGAGAAAGAACAACTGGCATTGGAAAAAGAAAAAGAAAAAAAAGAATTAATTGAACAACAAAAAACAGAACTGCTGCAACAGGTTAAAGAAAAAACAACCGACCTGCAACTAAAAAATACCATGCTCGAAGAAATGGTAAACCAGTTGAAAGATTCGGAAAATAAACTTAGCCAGCTAAACCAGGTTAAAGATAAATTATTTTCTGTTGTGTCACATGACCTTAGAAATCCACTGGCAACTATGCAGTCTTTTTTAAAACTTATAACAGAACATCAGGAAAAAATGAGTGAAGAGGAGCGGAAGAAATTATTTTCGGAGGCACAACAGTCGCTCAATAATCTGAATGAATTATTATATAACCTGCTACAGTGGTCAAAATCGCAAATGAATTTACTACAGTTCAGACCCGATAAATTAAATATTCAATCCATTGCTGATGGTGCTGTAAGGCTGGTGCAATTGCATGCACACATGAAACAGGTATTGATAAAAACATCAGTCGAGGCGGGCTTGACAGCTTATGCCGATAAAGACATGGTTGAATTTATTATCCGTAACCTGTTAAGCAATGCCATTAAATTTAGCCATCGCAATAGCGAAGTAGAGATAAAAGCATTTTCTGCCGCCGGTCATGTTGTTGTTGAAACAATTGATTATGGTGTAGGTTTAAATGAAGCAAAAATAAAAAAGTTGATGGAAAAACACACTACTATAAGTCGGCGTGGCACGGAGAAAGAAAAAGGTACTGGCCTCGGATTACTTATTAGTAAAGAATTTATTGAAAAGAATGGCGGTCATTTACAGATAATGAGTGAATCGGGAAAAGGTTCCGTTTTTAGTTTCACACTACCGTTATTGTAAAAGTTGAATGGTGTTCCTTTTCAACGTAAGACCATATAAATTTAATTATTTCTGTAGATTATTTTTTAACAGAAATTCTTCCTCTTTCCTATACACTAACAAAATTATTTCATGTATCTACTACTGTAAAAAAAAGAGAATAATTATACCCACTTTTTTATTTTGATTCTCATAACAAAAAATTTTCTAAAACCAATCTGAAGCAGCATAAACTAACTCCTACACATGTTCCTGCGTATGCTATTTTACCGTAAATTGTAATTCTTTATATAATTCACTTTACATAAATCTTATGAGAATTTACCTATTTACCATCTTATTTTTTGCCGCATTTACCGGTACTGCTCAAAACAATGCTGCATGGTTACGTTATCCCGCAATTTCGCCAGATGGTAAAAACATTGCCTTTGGCTACAAAGGGGATATTTATATTGTAGCAGCCACGGGTGGAACCGCAATGCCACTCACTATACATGAAGCGCAGGATATGATGCCCGTGTGGAGTCATGATGGAAAATCGATTGCTTTTGCAAGCGACCGTAATGGTAATTTTGATGTATTTGTAATGCCCTCAACAGGCGGTACACCCACTCGCATTACCTACAACAGCGCAGGAGATTTTCCTTTTGATTTTTCGACAGATGATAAGCAGGTTATATTTGGCAGCGCAAGAAATGTACAAGCAACGAATGTTCGTTTTTATAACCCACGCCTGTTCCAAAATCTATACAGCGTTTCTGTTACAGGTGGCAAATCGGTATTGTTATCCGGCGCAGGTATGGAGAGAGCGCACTACAACAGCAAAGGCAGCGAAATTGTTTTTGAAGATAGAAAAGGATACGAAGATCCCTGGCGCAAACACCATACTTCTTCCGTAACAAGAGATGTGTGGACAATGAATGTAAAAAACGGCACTTATAAAAAAATAAGTGATTTTGAGGGAGAGGACAGAGAGCCCGTTTACAGCAGCAATGATGAGGCAGTTTATTATCTCAGTGAAAAAAACGGTAACCAGAATATTTATAAAAAAATGCTTGCTACAAGTACTGCGGAGCGACAGTTGTCTTCTTTTAAAATAAACCCTGTACGCCATTTAAGCATCAGCAAAAACAACACGTTGTGCTTTACAAATGATGGTGATATTTATACAATGACCGACGATGGGTTGCCTAAAAAAGTGCCTGTTCAAATTTACAACGATGGTCGCCAGAATACCGAAAAAAATGTAACCGTAAATGGTAATGTAGGCAGCTTTGCGTTATCGCCCAACGGTAAAGAAATAGCATTTACAAGCCGTGGTGAAGTATTTGTAACCAGTGTAGACGGTACACAAACAAAAAGAATAACCAACACTCCTCAGCAGGAGCGTATGGTTGCATGGTCACCTGACGGCAGAAGCCTTATTTATGCCGCTGAAAGAAATGACAACTGGGATATCTATACATCGTCCATTTTGCGAAAAGAAGAACCTTATTTTTATGCTGCTACCGTGTTAAACGAAGAGCCGCTTATTGCAACAACTGCAGAAGAATTTCTGCCAAAATATTCTCCTGACGGTAAAGAAGTAGCGTATCTCGAAAACAGGAATTTGTTAAAGGTTTTTAATATAGCAACCAAACAAACACGCACATTAATTCCAAAAGGCCAAAACTACAGCTATTCAGATGGTGACCTCGATTTTAACTGGAGCCCTGATGGTAAATATATAATAGCCGATGATGAATTTTTTGGTTTTGGTGGCTCTCACGCAGCCATCATAAAAGCAGACGGTTCGGGTACAATTATACATCCGATTAACAGTGGTTTTGGCGAAGACAATCCTAAATGGGCAATGGGTGGAAAATTAATGACCTGGACCAACAGCAAAGACGGTCGCCGTTCACTTGCTTTTCAGGGAAACAAAGAAGTAGATATTTACGGCGCATTTTTAGATGCAACAGCCTACGATGAATATAAATTATCAAAAGATGAGTACAGTCTTTTAAAAGATACCGCAGTAAATAAAAAAGATACCATTGTAAAAAAAGATACCGCAGGTACAAAAAAATGGTTACCGGATTTTGGAAGTATTGATAACAGAAAAATGCGTTTGACCATCAACAGTTCTTCCATTAGCGATTATGCGGTAACGCCTGATGGGTCTAAAATATATTACCTCGCCGCTTTTGAAAAAGGCTATGACCTTTGGGTAACAGAACCTCGCACAAGAGATACAAAAATACTTGCTAAGCTCAGCGGCTCACCCAGCGGCATTGCCATCAGCAAAGATGGTAAAAGTGTTTTTGTGACAAACAACGGCAGTCTGTTAAAAATTGATGATGCAGGCAAATCAACGCCCATTAATATTTCAGCAGAAATGGTATGGAATGCTGCCAAAGAGCGGGAATATATTTTTGACCATGCATGGCGGCAGGTAAAAGCAAAGTTCTATGATCCCACTATTCATGGTATTGACTGGAATATGTACAAAGCTACTTATGCTAAATTTTTACCCCATATTAGCAACAATTACGACTTTCAGGAACTGCTGAGCGAAATGTTGGGAGAGCTGAATGCATCTCATACCGGCGGTCGTTACAGCCCGCAACCTGTAAATCCGGATGCTACAGCTGCTCTTGGCTTATTGTATGATGAAACTTTTACGGGTAATGGTTTAAAAATTACAGAAGTTATTGCTGGCGGCCCTGCAGATAAAACTGCAAGTAAAATAAAGGCAGGGTTTATCATTGAAAAAATAGATGGCGAACCGGTAACTGATAAAGAAGACTGGGCAAAATTGCTCAACAGAAAAACAGGTAAAAATACTTTGTTAAGTATATACGATGGTAAGAACAACAGTCGTTTTGAAGAAGCAGTAAAGCCCATTTCTTTTGGCGAAGAATCTGCCTTAATGTACAAGCGCTGGGTAAAATTAATGTTCGATAAAGTAGATAAACTAAGCGGCGGAAAGGTAGGTTATGTGCATGTGCAGAGCATGAACGACGGCAGTTATAGAACAGTGGTAGATGAAGTAATGGGGCGCAATAAAAATAAGCAGGCCCTCATTGTAGATACCAGGTTTAATGGCGGTGGCTGGTTACACAACGATCTTAATACTTTTTTAAGTGGTAGTACCTATCTTAGTTTTCAACCGCAGGGCAACAAAGTGTCCCCAACAGAACCGATGGACAGGTGGCAAAACCCGAGCTGTGTTTTAATGAGCGAAGGCAATTACAGCGATGCATTTATATTTCCTTATGTATACAAAGCAAACAAAATGGGCAAACTCATTGGCATGCCTGTACCCGGCACCGGTACTGCCGTTTGGTGGGAAACACAAATAGATCCAACCATTGTTTTTGGCATACCAATGGTGGCAACAATCGGCAAAGAAAACCGCCCAACAGAAAATTTGCAGCTAGAGCCCGATATAAAAGTGCCATTAAACTATGAAGATTTTTTAAACGGAAATGATACCCAACTCGATGCTGCGGTAAAAGAGATGTTGAAGGAGATTGGCGGGAAATAAAGAAGATTGGGGCTGTCATTTTTTACAGCCCTTTTCAGCTTTTGTTGCGGCTGTCTGTAGTACTCCTCGTCATTTCGCTGCGCTCAGGTGAGCGCCTGCCAAACCTCATTGTTTTGCTCTTTGATTCTTCGAGTAAGATAAATCTGAAATAGATCTAGCTGCTTGCAATTTGGTTACAACTGCTGAAGAATCAAAAAAGCGATCTGCAACTAAGTATTGGTGAAAACAAGGCATTTTTGAACACGAAAATCTTCCTACAATAAATGAAATGCAGGTTTATCTTTTTCAATTCTTTAACAACCCTATTGACAACACCATTAAATACACCCTAACAGGCGCTGTACCAAATATTAAAATTACTTTAACAAGCATTCATAGGCACGAAATTCATCTTCATGCTGCAATTAAACAACTGGAATATTATGCCATAAAAAATGCAGACAATGGTATTGGTTTTGAAAAACAATCTGAAACTAAAATATTTGAAGTTTTCAGCGGCTGCACGGCAGAAATGAATATTCAGGAGCAGGTATTGGTTTAGCGTTAGTAAAAAAAATTGCAAAAACCACAATGGTTTTATAACTGCAGAAGGGATACATGATGTGGGAGCAACATTCACCATATACTTTCCAAAAGCATAAAAAATATATTTGCTTCTTTGCAAAGAAATGTTGGTAAAAACTGAACATAATTTCGTTCCTCCAGAGTTGTTTTCAGCGGCCGAGTGTGTGCCTGGAAAATAATGGCAGCATATCTCAAATATCTTAGTGCTGTTGTCGTGTCTCAATACTGCGGGCTGAAAACAAAAATTACTTAACTTTTGTGTTTCCCATTTTCGAAACTCATTTTCCCGATACATCAATCTTTTCTATGGTTGTTGAAGTTCATTTGCACAAAATTTATTAAATGGAGTTAAAGAGCATGTTACTAATGGTAACAATAAGTTTTCCTTTTTCGGTATTTGCACAAAAACAGGATACGGTTAAAATACAAATACTTAAAGACGTAACAGTTACAGGTTTCAAAACAGTAAGGGGTACAGGCCACATGCCGGAAATGAAAGACGGTATTATTTACGCAGGCAAAAAAACCGAAGTAATTCTAGTAGATAGTTTAGATGCCAATAGAGCCATCAATAACACCAGACAAATTTTAGGTCGCATACCGGGGCTTAATATAGCAGAAACAGAAAGTGGCGGTTTTACTGCAAACGGTATTGCCACGAGAGGTTTAAATCCCATTCAGAGTATTGAAATGAATACCCGTCAAAATGGGTACAACATCAGTGCTGATGTATATGGTTACAACGAAGCATATTATATTCCACCAATGGAGGCCGTACAAAGAATAGAAATGGTAAGGGGTGCGTCATCGTTACAATTTGGTGCCCAGTTTGGTGGTTTGGTAAATTATGTAACCAAAGATGCTCCGGTTAATAAATCTTTCGAATTTAACACATCGCAAACCATTGGTAGTTTTGGTTTGTTTAATTCGTTTAATTCTGTTGGAGGCACCTACAAAAAATTAAGTTACTACTCATTTCTGCAATACCGAAATGTAGATGGCTATCGCCCAAACAGCAAGCAATGGCAGCTTTCAGGCTTTGGTAAAGTTCAATATAAAGCATCTGAGAAAATAAAGGTTGGGGTAGAATATTCAATACTTCGCAATAAAATAAAAATGCCGGGTGGCCTAACGGATAGCTTATTTACGGCAAACCCGAAAGCATCTACAAGGTCAAGAAATTGGATAAAGAGCCCTTGGAACATTGTAGCAGCTTATGCTAATTTTAATCCAACAGAAAATACAGGTATCAGTCTAAAAACAACTTATTTATTTGGTAACCGTTCATTAGTTTGGCGTAATGAAGATGGCGGCGCTGCAGCTGAAGATGAAAGAGACCCTGCAACAAATGCTTTTGTACCCCGGGAAGTAGGCGTAGAACATATGAATAGTATAACTGCTGAATTAAGGGTTTCCCAAAATTATAAGTTAGGAAATCAAAAATCCACTTTAGCAGGTGGTTTACGATATACTTATGCAAAGTTTAAAAGACAGGGTGGTGGAGAAGGAACAACCAACAGCGATTTTGATTTATCTATTTCTGGAGATTGGGGATACGATTTAGATTTTACCACTACCAATATTGCCCCATTTGTAGAGAATATTTTTAGATTTGGAAATAAGTTTTCAGTAACGCCGGGCTTTAGGTTTGAATATTTAAACAGCAAAGCACAAGGGTATAAAATAGTAGATAATGACAAACTAATTTCTGACCAAAGCCTTAGCAGATATTTTGCCTTAGCAGGTGTAGGATTAGAGTATAAGCCAACCGGTAACACAAGTATTTATGGTAACATTAGCCAGGCTTATCGCCCGGTTGATTACGCACAGTTAGAGCCATTTGGCATTACATCAAAAATTGATGCAAACTTAAAAGATGCGTATGGCTTTAATTCAGACCTGGGTTACAGAGGAACTATAAAAAACTTTTTTAACTTTGATATTGGGGGTTTCTATCTCGCATATAATAACCGAATTGGAGTTTTGCTTAAAATCAATCCAACTACAAATGAACAATATACATTAAGAACCAACGTTGCAAACAGTGTTCACAAGGGAATTGAAAGTTATGTAGAGTTTAATATTTTAAAATACCTCAACACCCAATCAAAGTATGGCTTAAGTATTTTTAATTCTTTCGCATACATTAATGCAAAATATACCACAGGAGAATTTAAAGGAAACAGGGTAGAAGCAGCAGCTAAAACAATTAATAGAACAGGATTAATTTTTAACAACAAAAACCTTTCAACCACATTTCAGATAAACAATGTTGGCGATGCTTATGGAGACGCCTCCAATGTTAAAGCAAGCGATGACCCGGTTGCGGGATATATACCGGCTTACACAGTTTTGGATTTTAGTGCTACTTACAAGATAAAAAATTACGCAATTAAAATGGGTGCTAATAATTTAACTGACAAATCATATTTTACACGAAGAACAGATGAATATCCCGGCCCCGGCATTATACCATCAATAGGCAGAAGTTTTTATGTTGGATTCACTGCAAAATTTTAATTTGAATAATGTTTTAGAAGATGCAAAAATAACTTTCTCATTGAGAAAATAGTTGAGAAGCGATTTTCAAATTACTACACTGCTATATAAATAAGTTTTATAAAGATAACTTTGGCAGTTTTATTAGTTGGAAAACTCTTCAGTATTAAAATTAATAAATATCATTATTTCTAATATAAAAGCTAATCAAAAGATTAATTTGGAACAATAAATTATTAAAATATTAAATCAGAAAAAGCTATTTAAAAAATTCGATATGAAACATAAAACTCTTCCTCTTATTGTATTTGATGTTAATGAAACACTTTTAGATATGTCCGTCTTGAAGAATAAAATAAATACACTTTTAGGAAGCAGTAAAGGGTTTCGCATTTGGTTTGGAATACTACTGCAATATTCTCTTGTTGATAACTGTACAGGTTCATACCATGACTTTGTAACCATAGCAAATCCAGCATTAGATATGGCAGCAAAAGTATTGAATACAGTTTTAGATGAAAATGAGAAAAAGACTGCGCTGGCAACCATCAAAAAATTACCGGCTCATACGGATGTGCCGGAGGGCTTGCAACTCTTAAAGGAGAATGGATTTCGCCTTGCTACACTTACTAACTCACCATCTGCTACGCTTAAGGAACAACTTCAATATGCAAAACTCACTGATTATTTTGAAGCAACACTTAGTATAGATACAATTAAAAAATATAAACCAGCACTAGAAACATATAAATGGGCAACAGAACAATTATCAGTTAATGTTGCCGATGCTCTGATGGTTGCTGCACATGGGTGGGATATTGCCGGAGCTTTAGAAGCAGGTATGCAGGCGGCTTTTATTGAACGTGAAGGTCAGTCACTTTATTCACTTGCACCTAAGCCACAATTTATAGGGAAGAATTTAATGGATGTTTCCAAAAGTATCATTGCTCACTATAAATAAAAAAGTCTAAATCTTAATGATACTAGAAAGAAAACAATATGAGTTATTTGGAAAAAAAATTTTTGAAAAACTCACTATAGAAGCTCCTTTTAAAATACCGAATCCCATGCCTGATGAAGCATGCTTTTTGTACATGTTGCAGGGACAAATAAATTATAAGTCATTAAATCAACAGGTTGCTGTTCCTCAAAATGAAGCTGTATTGTTAAAATGTGGGAACTATTTTAGTCAGATAAAAGACGATAAATCAGCTGCCAATCATCAGATTATTGTTGTGCATTTTCACCCTACTGTTTTAAAAACAATTTATACTGCAGACTTACCTAAAATTTTTAAAAGTCCAGGTTTCGTTGATGATAAAATTGACCTAAGTGTAATAAACAATGATTTTTTAATTCAGAAATACATTGAAAGTTTACTGTTTTACTTTGATAATCCAAATTTGGTGAATGAAGATATTCTGGTGCTAAAATTTAAAGAAATCATCCTGCTTTTATGCCAGACAAAAAATGCCTCCACCATTCAACAAATATTATCACAATTATTTTCACCAACGAGTTTTACTTTCAAACAAATTATAGAAAGTAATATTTATTCTAGTTTTAGTTTAGATGAATTTGCCAACATTACTAACCTTAGCTTATCTTCTTTTAAAAGAGAATTTAAGAAAAACTACAACGACACCCCCGCCAATTATATTCGAAATAAAAAATTAGAAAAGTCAGCAGATATGCTCGCATTATCTGAAGAAAGAATTACAGATATTGCTTTTGATTGTGGGTTCAATGATTTGACCAATTTCTCCCACTTATTTGCAGAAAAATATCTTTGCTCTCCCTCAGCATATCGTTTGAACCAAAAAAACAAATAGTTGAACCTTAAAATAAAATCTACAACTTTTGTTTCTAGTAATTTTGTATAGTTAAAAAGCAATGAAGTTTTTTAATATAAATAAATAAAAAATGGCACAATTAAAATTAGAAAACGTTGCTACCTCTCCTATAACCACAGAGATTTTAGAAAACGCCAAAAAAAATTTAGGTTTTGTTCCTAACATGTATGTATCAATGGGAGCCAATCCTGCTTTATTGGATTCATATATGTATGCTTACAACAGCTTTAGAGTAAATGCAGGTTTTACGCCTATTGAGCAAGAAGTAATATTTCTTTCCATTGCTTACGAAAACAACTGTGAATATTGTGTGGCAGCGCACAGTTTTATAGGGGATAAAATGTCAAAAGTTCCAACAGAGGTTACAGATGCTATTCGCAACGGACAACCAATTGCTGATGCAAAACTTGCTGCACTTTCTACCCTTTCACGTTCTCTTACAGCAACAAGGGGCAATGTTTCACAAGGTGAAATAGATACTTTTTTAGCAGCAGGTTACACCGAAGAGCAAGTGTTAGGTATTATAGCAGGCATTGCTGTAAAGACGATGAGTAACTATTCCAATCACATATCTGGTGCTAAAGTCGACGATGCGTTTGCTGCAAGAACCTGGAAGAAATAATCGCCTAATCGCTAAATATAAATTAATTCTTCAGCACTCATTTTATAAGTTCAAAATACGAAAAAGTCAAACAGTTTATTTATTGTTTGACTTTTTTATTTTTTTGTAACTAGAACTTAACTGCTAAAAAAAGCCAAACTATTGCTAAATAGGAGCTTAATCTTTGTGAGATACAAATCTTTGGAAAACGTTGATGTGGCATGAGAATTGGCGATAAGAAAACAACTATCCAATTTTAAAAATCAGGACTGTATCTAAATAAAATTACGGTCATCTATTTTATTATCTAAAATATAAATATTGCAGTATCCTCTAAAATTGATTGAGCTATTTTTTCTGGTCATTTAATAATAATTAAAAAATTATGACTAAAAGTAAACCAATGATAAGTATCATCATTCCTGCATATAACGAGGAGGGCTTTATAGAAAATACCTTACGGCAACTTAATACGTTGAGGGATGAAGCAGATTTTGAAATTATAGTCAGCGATGGCGGAAGTACTGACAACACAGTGGAACGGGCAATACCTTATGCAAAAATAATTCACTCACCAAAAGGCAAAGCAATACAACTTAATAATGCGGCTAATTATGCCAGTGGCGACATTTTACTTTTTGTACATGCGGATATGTTTGTGCCTCATGGTGCTTTAAGGGCAATAATTGAGAAAATTAATGAACAGGGTTTCGATGGTGGTGGGTTCAGTAATATTTTTTCTGATAATAATAAAAAAATAAAAATGTTGGGCAGGATAATGAATTTGCGATTCTCCAATAAAAGCCAGGCAGAAAGAAAAATATTTTATGGCGATAACGGCATTTTTGTAAATAAAGAAGTATTTCAAAAAATGGGTGGATTTAAATATGTGCCCATTATGGAAGATTATGATTTTTCTATTAGGATGCTTTCTAGATATAAAGTTTGCCTTATCAAAGAGCCCAGGATAATTGTTGATGCACGTAGGCATGTTAAGGATGGATTTTTAAAAACGAGGATAAAATGGGTGCTGATTAAACGACTTTTTTTACTTGGTGTTTCACCAAAATGGCTCAATGATTGGTATAAAGATATTCGGTAAAACAAGTCCGTAATAATTATAAACTATGATTGAAAATAAGGCAAAGCGTTTAGGTTAATTACAAATGACCAAACATGAAGAAGAGGAATTACATACGCTAATTAAATAACCACTATGCGTTATGATACAAATGAAAACTACATCACTTCATGAAAAAAACAACTAAAGCTGTAAATATCACGGATGAGGAATTGCTTGATAATATATTACGTGAATCCTTTCCTTATTTCCTAAACGAAATTAATCCCCAAAACGGTTTAATGGCAGATAAAAATGAACCTGGCTCATCCTCAAGTATTGCGGTAACAGGTTTAGGTATCAGCTGTTATATCGTTGGTATAAAAAGCGGCTTACTCTCTAGGGAAGAGGGTATTACTAAGGTACTTACTATATTAAGGTTTTTTTATTTAGGACATCAGGGACAAGAAACAGACGCTATGGGTTATAAAGGTTTCTTTTATCATTTTCTTGATATGCAAACCGGCCGCAGAGCATTAGAATCTGAATTGTCAACCATTGATACGGCATTTTTTATAGCCGGTGTTCTTTCAGCTGCAAATTATTTTACCGGAACAACCGAGAGCGAAACCGAAATAAGACTGTTAGCTGAAAAATTATATGCTAGAATTGAATGGGATTGGGCTTTGAATGGTACAAATACAATTTGCCATGGATGGACACCCGAGTCAGGATTTTTAAAATGGTATTGGGATTGCGAATATTCTGAAGCACTATTATTGTATGTATTGGCACTGGGATCTCCTACGTTTAACATCTCCCCAAAAGGATACAAACAATGGATATCAACTTTTGAATGTAAGACAGCTTACGACATTGATTACATTTATGCCGGTCCGTTATTCATACACCAGCTTTCACATATATGGATCGACTTTAGAAATATTTACGATGACGCCAATAGAAAATATGGCTTTGACTATTTTGAAAATAGCCGCCGTGCTACCTATGTACACAAAGCATACGCTGTTGAAAATAAAAATAAATTTGAAGGCTACGGAGTTGATTGTTGGGGCTTAACTGCAAGTGATGGCCCAGGACCAGATACCATTGTTATTGATGGTGAAGAAAGAGTGTTTCACAACTATATTGCAAGGGGAGCACCATTTGGACCAGATGACGGAACTGTGGCACCTTGGGGATCGGTTGCTTCACTGCCATTCGCTCCTGAAATTGTTTTGGAAATATCAAGAGATACGAAACATCGGCTCAAAGAAAATAGTCCGGGTACAGAAGGAATGGTTGCCAGTTATAACCCAACTTTTAATAATAAATCTACCGGAAAGATGGGATGGATATCAGAATGGTTATTTGGACTAAACCAAGGTCCTATAATTTTAATGATAGAAAATTATCGGTCCGATTTAGTTTGGACTTTGATGAAAAAATGTCTTTACATCCGCAATGGCTTAACAAAGGCTGGATTTAAGGGTGGCTGGCTCGATGATATTTAGGCATTATTTTTTTTCGGTTGGTATTTTTAAAAAATTATACAAACATCTTTCTCCCGATCATTAAAATACCAACATAAATAAAATGCAGAATCACAACGGAAACATGTAAAGAGAGTATTTCGAAAATAAAAATAAAATGGATATTGATTATAGGTTTTTTTATGTATGGTTTAACCAAGATGGTTTAATGGTTGGTATAAATATTCCTTGTAATAAAAGCATACTAATTTAAAAGTTATGATTGAAAAGATGTACGATATAATAATAATTGGCGCCGGTTCCGGCGGATTAAGCGTTGGTCTAACTATGAACAAATTTGGGTTTAAAGTTTTAATGGTTGAGAAGACAGATGAACATATTGGAGGAGAATGTTTGAATGATGGCTGCGTGCCAAGCAAGGCTTTAATTCATGTATCACGCATTGCAAAAAAAGCACAGGAAGTTGCAAATTTTGGTGTAACTCAAACAGGAAAAATAGATATACAAAAAGCAATTAAATATGTGTATGAAAAACAAAATGTAATACGGGTGCACGAAAATGCAACATGGCTGCGGGAGAAAGGCATAGAGGTAGCATTAGGCCAAGCACATTTTATAGCCAAAGACGAAATTGAGGTGGAAGGAATAAGATTTCAGGGAAAAAAAATTGTAATTGCTACAGGCTCTAAACCGAGGAAATTAAAAGTGCCGGGGATAGAGAGCGTAACCTATTACGACAATGAAAATATTTTTCATGTAAATGAATTACCGGCAAGACTTATTGTTGTTGGCAGTGGGCCAATAGGAATAGAAATTGGTCAGGCGATGAGCCGCCTCGGCAGCAAGGTAACGGTGGTAAGTACCGGTGATAAAATTCTTGAAAATGATGATGAAGCAGTATCTACAATTCTTTTAAAAAAATTACAGGAGGAAGGGATCGAATTTTATTTTAATGCAGCTATAGATAGCTTTTCATCTGCTAATGAAGCAATCATTAAATTAAAAAATGGCAGCACAAAGCGCTTGCAATTAAATGCTGTATTTGTTGGTATAGGGCGGGTATTGGATTTAGAAACTTTGCAATTACAAAATGCGAATATTGAAGTAAAAAAAGATAAAATAGTGGTAGATGATTATTTGCGAACCACTAATAAAAATGTTTATGTGTGCGGCGATGTGGCGGGTTCTTTACAGTTTTCTCATGAGGCAGAATTTCAAGCCCGCATTTTACTAAATAACTTCTTTTCTCCTTTAAATAAAAGGCTGAATAATGATCATATTTCGTGGGTAACATTTACAGATCCTGAAGTGGCAACCTTTGGCTTAAATGAGAAGCAATTAAAAGAAAGAAAAATAAATTACAAACGATTGGACCAGGATTTTAAAAAAGATGACAGGGCAATAACAGATAATTATCAATATGGAAACCTGTTACTCTTCATTAGCCAGGGTAGTTTGTTTCATAAAGAAAAAATATTGGGAGGTACTATGGTTGCACCAGGTGCAGGCGAGCTTATTCAGGAACTGGTATTAGCCAATACCAATGGACTTTCCATAAATACTATTTTCAATAAGATTTATCCTTACCCGGTAGCAAGCCGTATTAATCAAAAAGCAATTAATCAGTATAAGCAACAAAAGTTAACAGAAAGATTGAAAAAAGTTTTACGCTTTGCTTATAAATTATTTAACTGAAGAAAGTAATTTTTCGCTTTTAGTCCCATCTGTCGCTCCCTTTATTTATCACTTTATAGTACAAATTTTTTATTGTTATGTTGGAAGCTATAAAAGAATATTATACAATGTTAGGGGAAAAATACAGCGTCAATCCTATTGTATTTTTAAGCATACACGTATTAGCCACACCACCGTTTCTATTTTGTGTAGCATGGCTAATAAAGAATATAAAAAAGGGTACATCAATTTTATTCCCCATTTCATTTGTACTCTTCTTTTTTAATGCAGCTAATATTTATTTGGTTCTTGTTGGTAAAAATATTCCGGTTTGGATTTATACTGTTATCGGTTTATTGACGCTGTTTAGTGGTTATGTAACCTATAAAAAAATAAAAAAGAAAATTGCTGCATAGCATATTTACTTCCCACCAAGGTGGAGGTCTATAATTAAGGTTAAGAATTTTAATCTTTTTAAACCTAAATTTTTTTACTTCCTTTTTTATTTTCGGTTCCGAAAATAAATCTGCTGTATACTTTTCGTAGAGTTCAAATAAAAACTCCATTCGTTAACATTCAAAAATTTAAAACAGCATCTTAAATAAATAATAATATTTTATTTGCTTTTTACCATAGAATGCGCTAGTAAGGGTCACTGTCTCTATGGCGATCACACGGCATCTAACTTCCATTTCCAGTTGCGGATTTCGGGCATGTCTTCACCATGTATTTCAATGTATGCTTTATGGTCAATCAGTTTATTTTGCATCTCCTGTTTAGTGTAGGCGCCTTTTGTTCCTAAACTTGCCACACGGTCAATTACCTCACATACTAAATGAAACCTGTCCAAATCATTTAATACCACCATATCGAAAGCTGTTGTTGTAGTGCCTTGTCCTTTGTAGCCACGTACATGCAACTGTGCATGATTGGTGCGCCGGTAAGTAAGGCGGTGAATAAGCAAAGGAAAGCCATGGAATGCAAAAATAATTGGCTTGTCTTTCGTAAATAAAACATCAAAATCTTTATCGCTTAAGCCATGTGGATGTTCGGTTTGTGGTTGCAGCGTCATTAAATCCACCACATTAACCACCCGTACTTTTAACTCCGGAAAATGTTCGTTTAATATCTTTACCGCTGCCAGTGTTTCCAGTGTAGGCACATCGCCGCAACATGCCATTACTACGTCTGGGTCTTGCCCTTTATCGTTGCTTGCCCACTCCCAAATACCAAGTCCTGCCCTACAATGTTTAACAGCTGCATCCATATCCAAGTATTGCAGTTCAGGCTGTTTGCCTGCAACTATCACGTTGATATAATTTCGGCTACGTAAACAATGGTCGGTTACCGATAAAAGCGTATTGGCATCTGGCGGTAAATAAATGCGGACAATATCAGCTGATTTATTAGCAACAATATCCAAAAAGCCAGGGTCCTGATGGCTGTTGCCATTATGGTCTTGCCGCCATACATGAGATGTGAGTAAATAATTTAAAGAAGCTATGGGCCGCCGCCATGGAATGTTTTGGCAACTCTGTAACCATTTTGCATGTTGGTTAAACATTGAATCTACAATATGAATAAACCCTTCATAACAGGAAAACAAACCATGCCTGCCGGTTAGTAAATAACCTTCGAGCCATCCCTGGCATAAATGTTCGCTCAAAACTTCCATCACCCTTCCATCAGGTGAAATTTGATTATCGTTGTCAAAAATTTGTGCAGTAGAAATTCGCTCTGTAATTTCAAAGAGATGTGTGAGCCTGTTTGACGATGTTTCATCGGGACCGAATACTCTAAAGTTTCTGCTGTCCAGATTTAATTTCATAACGTCTCTGATAAATGCACCCATTATTAAAGTTGCTTCGGAATCTGTAGTACCAGGTTGCAAAACAGGTACTGCATATTTTCTAAAATCCGGCATTTTTAAATCATGTAAAATCATTCCTCCGTTTGCGTTTAAGTTTGCACCCATCCGCTTTATTCCTTTGGGTGCCAATTCCGCTAATTCCTTTTTTAATTTTCCATCTTCATCAAATAATTTTTCGGGTTGATAAGATTTCATCCATGTTTCTAATATTTTAATATGCTCCGGTTTTGTTGCCAGTTCAGCCAACGGAACCTGATGGGAACGCCATGTTCCTTCAACCTGTAATCCATCAACTATTTTAGGGCCAGTCCATCCTTTTGGTGTTTTAAAAACAATCATTGGCCATTGAGGCCGTTTGGTAAATCCATTCGTTCTTGCTTCGGTTTGAATTGTTTTTATTTCAATGATAATTTTATCAAGTGTTGATGCCAATTGCCGGTGCACATCATTCGGTTCATCTCCTTCTACCCAATACACTTTATAACCATAACCATTTAAAAGTTGTATTAATTCTTCTTCAGGTATTCTTGCAAGAATGGTTGGGTTTGCAATTTTATAGCCGTTTAAATGAAGGATAGGCAGTACTGCACCATCGTGCACGGGGTTTAAAAATTTATTGGAATGCCAGCTTGCAGCCAATGCGCCTGTTTCGGCTTCGCCATCACCGACTACACATGCAACAATCAAATCCGGATTATCGAACGCAGCACCAAAGGCATGTACCAATGAGTAACCCAACTCTCCTCCTTCGTTAATAGATCCGGGTGTTTCAGGCGATACATGGCTCGGGATGCCACCCGGAAAAGAAAACTGTTTGAATAATCTTTTAACGCCGTGTTCGTCTTGTGTAATGCTGGGATATAGTTCTGTATAAGTTCCCTCCAGATAAGTATTGGCAACCAAACCCGGTCCGCCATGCCCGGGTCCGGTTACATAAATAATGTTTAGATCGTATTGTTTAATAATCCGGTTAAGGTGTACGTAAATAAAATTAAGTCCGGGCGTAGTACCCCAATGTCCCAGCAACCGGGGTTTTATATGGTCTAGTACCAGTGGCTCTTTTAACAGCGGATTATCATACAAATAAATTTGACCTACCGATAAATAATTTGCTGCATGCCAGTACTCATTCATTTTATTCAACAATTCCGGCAACAATATTTTTTCGGTTTCCTGTATATTTTTTGTTTCCATAAAATTATTTTTTATCTCTTCTGTTTAAAAATGTAGAAACTGATTTTGCTATCATCAGCTCTTCGTTAGTTTTAATGACACGGACAGTTACACGGCTTTTATCTGTAGAAATAATGCCGGTATTTTCAGTATTTCTTTTTTCGTCTAATTCAATGCCGAGAAACTTTAATCCATTACATATCCTTGAACGAACTTCAGGAGCGTTTTCCCCAATACCGCCGGCAAATACCAGGGTATCCAACCCATCCAATACCGCTGCAAATGAACCTATCCATTTTTTTACTTGATAACAAAATAGTTCAACAGCTTCTGCAGCGCGTTCATCTTTATGCTGAGATTCCAGTAAATCCTGCATATCCGAACTTGTTTCTGAAATGCCAAGCAAACCCGATTGACGATTAATAAGATTATTGAATTGCTCAGAGTTCAATTTTTCAGATTGCATCAGAAACCATGCGACACCTGGGTCAAGATCACCGGTTCGGGTTCCCATCACTAAGCCGGAAGTTGGCGTAAAGCCCATACTGGTATCCATACTCTTACCATCTTTTATAGCTGCAAGGCTTGCGCCATTTCCTAAATGTGCCAATATTATTTTTCCATTCGCTGTTTTATTTCCTGTAACGCTTGCAAGTTCTTCCATAAGATAAGCGTAGGAAAGGCCGTGAAAACCGTATCGTTGAATGCCCATCGAATCATACTTTCTGGGCAGTGGTAACAGCTTTGCAACCCGGGGCATGCTCTTATGAAAAGAAGTATCAAAACAAACTAACTGAAACATTTTAGGATAACGCCTTCGAAATATTTCGATCATTTCAATTTCCTGTGGAAGATGATCTGGATCGTATGAAATAATGCGATGCAATTCATTCAATAATTCCTGAGATACCGGTGCGGGTTCATCATGTTTCATACCATACACCACACGGTGACCTATTCCAATTATTGAGGCTTCATTAATATAGTTTAAGAGCCAGTCAATTAAAAAATGCACAGCCGATGTATTGCCGATGATGTGCTCGCCGGTTTTATCAGTAATTACATCATGATAGGTTAATGCAGCATCGTTATGACCAATACGGTCAATCTTTCCATAGAGTTCCTTTTTTAAATTTGCACCCGCATCAAACAAAGCAAATTTTATACTTGATGAACCACTGTTAATGGTTAATATCTTTTTGGTTTTTAATTTCATAAATTATTTTTCAGCAGAAAACTCTTTTGCTGTCATACAAAAGCCATAAATAGCTTTAGCTGATTAAATTTTTTTGGGTGCATCAACACCAAGTATCTGCTCATTGGTTAAATCATATATGTTGAAATTTTCTGCGTGCATTACTAAAGATTTTTTTAGAATAATATTAAAACAGTTGAACGAATATATTTTTAAATAGAAACAGTAATATTGTCAAATTTTTCAGCCTCTGCGGCATTAAGAAAATAATCCATTACTGAAAAAATAATTGCTTTACCGGAAGAATAAAATTCCCGGTTCACATTAAATAAGGCAGAGATATCTACATATGTCAACATTTCTTTTTGAGCATTTTCATTAAGACTATTCATTCTTTCCTGGAATTCAACATCGATCTCGGCTAATAAATTTTAAAGATGATTAAAGCAGGCACAAAAAATGCCTTAATCAAAATAATTAATCTACCGGCTTCTTGCATTTTTTATCACAAGCGGTTGCCTTTCAGAAGAATGTTTTAATTCCAATATACTTTTTACCATTGGCATTAAACTTTTAGTGATGTGCATAGGGTTTTGTACCGGAACATTGATTAACAGTGTGGGTAAATAAAAATGTCGTTCCGGATGGCATGTTTTAAAGTAAACTGGAACGACAAAATTTAATTATGCCTATAAAAATCATAGCGCTGCATTTTTTTGCACATTTGCGGCAAGCCCCTGCACATTTCGTGCAATGTCCCGTGAATTTTTTCACATTTACACAAACAAACATCACAAATTTCTGCACATTCATTGCGTCAATGAGCTGCACGTGCCCCGCCAATGCTCATGAGTTCTGCGGCTGTAAAACAAACACTCACTCATTGTCTGTCAAACTGAATATACTGAACCATTGACTTAAAGTTGTCTTCATCTAAACATTCTGTTGCAGACTGGTTAAATTATGAGGCACATGCTACACAGGCATCAATGCAGGGTTGGAATTTTTGGTGACTCATTTTAATTATTTATTTTTTCAGTTAGACTATTGTCTGTTCTTCAGTTTAGTTGTTGCCCGCCTTTGTTGAATAAAATTTAGAAAAAGAAATTATATAGATTCTACTACTTTGAATTTTGAAATGATATAATCGTTGTTGGTGAAAATAATTTCCAGTTTGCTTTTCTCACGTACAATTAATCATAAGAAATAATAGTTCCTGTATTTGCCAAACCATTTGAACCTCTTACATCTCTTGAAGAATTAGCTTTCATCTGATTTACTGCACTTCGCCCTACGGCGTCAGGAACAATGCCGGATGACTTTTTCGGTGTTGTTTTTTGTTTTGTATCCGCAACCTTATCCGGTGCAATATTTTTTTTGTTAACCGGATTCACAATTGGTTTAGTATCGTTTGTGTTGTCTTTTTTTAATTCTGTTTTGTTTGCCATTTTTTTTATTTTAATTTTAATTGAATGTTTATAATTACCGGCATATCTAAAGTTTAGCCAAATCGTCTGTTAATAGTTTCTTTTGCGCCTGATACTCCTCTTTATTAATTTGCCCTGAAGCAAAACGCTTTTGCAAAATATCAAGGGGAGAATCTTTTTTGTTCATTTGTCCTGGAATATCATAAGGCGTGGCGAAAATCCAGAATATAAATCCGATCCAAATAATCCACCAAATAAGGTGCATTCCCCAGAAATGATAACCGTAGTACATGCGCATGATTTTAATTTAAGCTGTAACTAAATTTTTTATTCTGCTAAATAACCTCTTCATTTAATTTCAGTTAAGTTCTGAAATGGTATAATGTGTAGAACTGAACGCACGCCGTAACGTATATTTGTCAATCTCTTCCGATGAAATAATTTCCGCTTCCTTCTTTCCAAGATCCACTGTTACAGATGTTACACCGGGAATACTTGATAATTTTTGTTTGACTGTTGAAACACAGCCGCCGCAGCTCATACCATCAATGTGGTAAGAATGTGTGAATGATTTTTCCATGATTATTTTTTTAATTTTTACTAATTTTTTAATTCATTGTTGCTTCTCTTAATTAATTTTTCTTAACTAATTAATCAGTTTTTCTTTACTAAATCCATTCCACATTTTGGACATTTACCAGCTTTATCACTCATAACTTCCGGGTGCATTGGGCAGGTATAATTTCCTGAACTCATATTTTCTTGTGAGCCGGGCTTTACGCTATGAAGCAATAATTTATTTCTATTTTTTTTCATTGTTTTGTTTTTAAGAGATAATCAAAATTTATTTTTTTATTTTTTCATTCCGTATAATTTCCACCGAACATTTTGCATGTAGAGCTACTGCCTGAGACACCGAACCCAGCAAAAAGCCTGCGACAACTCCGTGGCCATGAGAACCCACAACAATTAAATTGGCTCCAAATTTTTCAGCTTCTTCCAGGATAACAACCTTTGGAGAACCCTCAATAACAGCTGTAGAAACAGAAAGCTTGGGATTTATTTTGCGTAAAATAGTGGCTGCATTTTCTGCGGCAGTTTCTGCCGATTTTAGTAAGAACTTATCGGCATCAGCATTATATTCGTTCATTGTACCCATTGGAGAAGCATACATCATATAAGACCTTTCATAAGCAGAAATAATCTGCACTTTGGTGTTAGGGTCGAAGGTTCTGCCAGCAAATTGTTTAACCATGGCTTTGCTGTGTGTGGAGCCATCGGTAGCTAATAGTATTTTCATTTGTTTATTTTTTATTTCTTATCAGGAATTGCAAGGTTATTCATTGATTTTTCAATTTTATCATTGTCATTATTCATTTTGTTTCAAATGATTTCCAATTAGCTTTTCTTTCTACTTTGTAATCACTTAATATTTTTTTTGAAGACGATAGTTCCTTATGGTGACTTAATTTTTCCTTTTTAGAATCATCTTTCAATTTTGATTTATGTACTATGTTTTTTTATTTTAATTATTTAGTGATAATGAATTTGAATTATGAACAGTATTAGAATTGTATGTAAATAACATTAGTAAAAGTAGGTTGCTGTATAGTCTAAAGAATTGATGCAAATCAAGACTGCATATGATTTTCGTCAAATTATTTGTTATACCATGATAAAAATTACTATACCGCTCCTTTGCTGCTTGAGGTGCGCAAAATACATCAGCAGCTATTTTCGTAAACCGTTTTTCTGAGATGGCTATTTTTTGACTTTACATTTTCATCCCTCCCATCGGATTGGCACCATTCTTAAAAATATATTCACTATTTATAAGGTATGCACCGCTTGTTACTATTATATCGCCCTCTTT
>JAYUZL010000017.1:0-2359 GCA_043751875.1 Ferruginibacter sp. | reverse complement strand
AAAGGGCTCCTGCCGCCACTCCACCATTTTGTTCCTTGCTGTACTGCTATTGTTGACATTAATAAAACTTTTATTGTATAATAACTTTGAACCTATATCGTCAAATTGCAAAATTAGTGTTTTCAAGCATTTTTTCTACCTTATCATTACCAAAAAGATCAACAAATAAATCCATAAAAAATCTACGAAGTGCCAATAAGTACTGATAACTTCAACCGGTACAATATCATAACTTTTAACCCTTGCACTAAATGCCTTTGCAAACATAATTAGCAGCGCAATAATACCTCCCAAAACGTGCAAAGCATGCAAACCTACAATAATATATAAAAACGAAAAAGAAACATTTGCCTTTAGCGTCATGCCGTTTGCCCAGAGTTGACTAAAGCCAATTATTTGCGTTACGATAAATAGAATTCCAAGTATTAAAGTTCCAACAACAAGCTTTCTATAATTTACCATCTCTCTGCTCTTAAAAGCTTTGTGTGCCATCCACAAAGTAATACTGCTACCAATAATTATTGCAGTTGAATACCAAAAAACTACAGGCAAATTAAAAGTAACCCAATTAGCCTGATTACGTTTAATAATATATGCACTTGTAAATCCGGCAAACATCATTATAATACTTGCCAACCCAATCCAAAGGGTAAATTTATGCGGATGTATTCTTTTGTTTTGTTCCATTGCCAGTATACTCATTCAACTATTTTTTATTACTTTTTTTAAATCGCTTACTTCTTAAATGATGATAACGATTCCTCTTCTTAAAAAATCATGGTATTAACTGCAATAAAATTTTGTGTTTTGTTGATGAGAAAACACTTATGCCCTTCCAACAAACAAAGCCAGTAATACAATCATTAAATAAAAATAAGAACTAAACATTACCTTCTTTGCACTCTTTATATCCATATTTTTAAAAAGCAATATACTTACATACACCATCCACGAATTGCAAATAAATAAAACTGCCATAGTTATAATTCCCCTCTCACCAGTATCTGTTAACCCCGTAAAATAAGGCAGTAATCCAAAGGGAATCATCATTGCGCTGTATATAATTGTTTGCAATGCTGTAAATTTTGTAGGTCCCTTATCACCTGGTAATAGTTTAAAACCTGCAGTGGTATAGTCCTGATGTGCCAACCAGGCAATTGCCCAAAAATGCGGAAACTGCCATAAAAACTGAATACCAAATAAAACCCAGCCACCAATACTAAAATCTCCGGTGGCTGCTACCCATCCTATTAAACAGGGCAATGCTCCAGGTACTGCTCCAACCAGTACTGCAACAGAATTAACTTTTTTTAGTGGTGTATAAACAAAACCGTACAAAAGCAGACTAAATAGACCTAGAACGGCACATTGGTAGTTGAACCAATACCATAAAATAAAAACTCCCGCTATACCAGCCAATACTGCAAAAATTGTGGCTTCACTCACACTCATTCTTCCACTTGCAACCGGCCTTTTGGCAGTACGCTTCATCATAGCATCCGTACTTTTTTCAAGCACCTGGTTAATAGCATTAGCAGAACCTGTAACAAACATTCCGCCCACAAAAAGTAAAAGAACTGAAATAACTTTTGACCGCACATACTGCAATTCATTGGGTGCTATCAAAAAACTTACTACCGTACTAAACACCACCATAAAACTCAATGTGAATTTGATTAGCTGAAAATAATCTTTCACTTTACTGGCCAATGCTAAAGAAGCTGAATTGGCTATTGTAGTTTTATCATCCTGCATTATTATTATGGTTGATGACTGATATGACAACTTGTTTGATTCCATTTTTTCCATCATCCTTTTAAAACCTAACAATTTACCTCATACCATTATCAATTATTAATTACCCACTTATTAATTAATGATGGCTTTCATTTTCGCCCACTGCTTCTGTTTGAGGAATAAAATCCCTACCATCTTTACCATAATCATAAGCACCACGATGTACCTCAGGTATTTCGCCCACCCAGTTACCATGTCCCGGACGAATAGGTGTTGTCCATTCCAACGTATTGGCAGACCAAGGATTTTCCGTTGTAACTTTTCTACCTTTAAAAATACTATAAAAAAAGTTGAAGACAAATAATAGTTGTGCAGCGAAAACCAGTATAGAAACGAAGCTGATAAATTGATTTAATCCAGCAAACATTTTAAATGATTCCCATCCCGAAAAATCATAATAGCGGCGTGGCATACCAGCAAGACCTTCGTAGTGCATAGGCCAAAAGATTAAATAGGCTCCTATTAGCGTTACCCAAAAATGTATAAAGCCTAGGGTGTTATTTAAAAACCTGCCATACATTTTAGGAAACCAATGATAAACCCCTGCAAACATGCCAAAGAA
>JAYUZL010000016.1:0-6825 GCA_043751875.1 Ferruginibacter sp. | reverse complement strand
CCCAAAATTTGAAGCTATTTTAACTGAACTCTAATATCAATCAGTATTCCATATTTTCCAGCTTGCTTCTGCCTGTAGTAACAACATTTCGTAACCGTTTTGTATTACTGCACCTTTAGCTTCGCCTTGTTGCAGAAATAAAGTTTTTGATGGTTTATATACCAGGTCGTATAAATAATGAGTGGAATTAATAAACTGATAAGGAATATCTGGACTTATATTTTCATTTGGCGACATCCCAATAGGGGAACAATTAATGATGACAGGATAATTCTCCATGATGTTTATATCAATCATAGTATAGTTGATGTAACCTTCTTTCAGATTTTCTGTTCGGGTCACTACTAAAAATTCAATTTCCAACTTCCTTAGTACATATTGCACGGCTTTCGATGCGCCACCTGTTCCCAATATCAATGCTTTGGTGTGATGGGGCTGTAATAATTTACAAAAAGATTGTTCAAACCCAATAATATCTGTATTAAATGCTATTAATTTATTTCCCCTGATTTTAATACAATTAGTAGCACCAATATGCTTTACTTCTTCAGATAATTCTGTAACAAAACGTAATACCTGTTCTTTGTAGGGAATGGTTACACTTAATCCTTTTAAATCAGGGTTTTCGTATATCAATGTCAAAAACTCATCAATTGATAGAATAGGAAAAGCTTCAAAATAATAATTGCTTAAACCTTCATTTTGAAATTTTTCTGCAAAATATTGTTTGGAAAAAGAATGCCCCAGTGGATACCCAATCAGACCATATAAATTCATTTTTGTATTATTTATCGAGATACAGTTCAAAAGTATCGCCACGTAATCCAATCCGCATGGCTTCTAATGGGATAACTTCCGTTGGCGCAATATTACCAAGATTAACATTACAACCTATCAATTCAAGAAAGTATAGTTGTTGTCCTTTTTGTGGTGCTTCCCATAATATTTTCTCTTCAGGTATTTGCGTTAATATTTCTTGTACCAATCCTTCTCTAACCTCGCCACTACCACGATAAATACCAACGTTACCAGATTCTCTTGCTTCAGCAATTACATAGGTTGATCCAGCTTCAAGCTCTGCCCGCATTAACTCTATCCATTTATAAGGCGGAATAATATGTGCGGCATCTTTACTGCCTACTTCGCTAAGTACGATGAAGTTTTTTGCGAGCTTTTCAATGTAACCACATTTTTCCGTATGTGGAATGTTTACGGAACCATCACTCACTTCAATATATTTAATTTCATATTGGTTGCAAACATTTATAAAATCATGAAGTTGATTACGAACTAAAAAAGCTTCAAACAAAGTGCCACCAAAATAAACCGGCATGTTGTATGACCGATATACTGCTAACTTTTCTTTAAGCGTTGGAGTTACATACGCTGTTCCAAAACCAAGTTTAACAATATCGACATGGGAGTGTGAAACACTCATAAAATTTTTCGCCTCTTCAACACTTAGCCCTTTGTCCATTACCATGGTGATGCCGTGTTCACGAGGTTTTGTATGACGTTCCGGTATTTGCGTAAGATTAAAATTCATACAGGGATTTTTTTTGGCGCAAAGATAACTATTGAGTCTTAATAGTTAGATAATAGCAATAACCAAAAAAAAATTAGGAGGATTAAATAGATTTATTGCGTTTAAATCTTGCGATCACATCTACGACAAGTTGATTTTGTAAAATGGAAGGGTTTAATTCAATGAGTTTTTTTATCATTTTTGGATTTTTATCCATACCAAATTCGAGTTGCACAATGGCCTCTTTAGATTTACCAACCGCTAAAAGAAAAGCACTTTTATAAAAAATAAAAATAGGTTTTGTCTTGGTTAATTCAATTGCGTGTTCCACATATTCCAGACCTTCCTCAAAACATTTAGCGTGGTACAAACATTTTAATAATTCTAACCAGCCATTACTGCTTTTAGGCTTTGTACGTACTACGTTTCCAAAATACTGAACAGCCTCTTCTATTTTGCCCTGCTCCATATAACACTGTCCCATTGCCAAATTATATTCAGACTGAAGTCTGTGAATACGCATAGCAATATGTAAATTTTTTATAGCACTATCCCAAACGCCTTCATTCATATAAGTACACGCAATCTTGTAAAACAACTGGCTGTCATCCTGATTTAAGTGAGTTGCCTTACGGTAATTAAATCTTGCCTGGGCGTAATTATGTAATTTATCGTAACAATGACCAATTGCTTCATAAATAACGTCTTCAGGACGTGCAAGCTCAAGTACTTTTTGTAATACTTCAATTGCGTCTTTATATTTACGTATCCTCAAATACGCATCCCCCATATTGCGCCACGCATAATCAAACTTTTCATCAATGGCGACAGCATACTGATAAGCATCAATTGCTTTCTCGTATAATTTTATTCCCTGGTAGGCAGCTGCGAGGTTAAACCAAGCTAATTCACTAAAAGGAAAATCTTCGATTATTTTTTGATGCAACTTGATTCCCTCTTCATTTCTTCCGGTAAAATCTGTCCAAAAACAAATTTTATACAAAGCCTCTTCGTTATTGGAATCCATTTCCAGTATCATTTTCAAGCAATCAAAAACCTTGTCAAAATTTTCATAATCATCGTATACGTCGGTCAATTCAAAAAGCAACTCAATTTTTTCATCACCTACAAAATAATTTAATGCAGCCTCTAAAACAAATGCTGCTTTTTCCTGCTGATCTAGTGCCAGGTAAGCATCCGTTTTCAATATATACAAATTAATATCACTACTATCCAACGCTTCAGCCCTTTCTAATATATAGAGTGCTTCTTTATATTTTTTCGCAGAAATTAATAAATCAGCCCTTTTTATTAATAAAGAAGCAGAGTAGGGATATTGGTTTACAGCATAGTCCGTAGCTTCCAATGCTTGTACAAGTTCATCCTTATCATCAAAATAATCTATAATTTTTTCGAAAGAATCTTCTTCGATAAAAGAGTGACTTCTGCCCGTTTTCAAATTATCGTATTGCTGTAGTAACTCTCTTAATTCTTCCCTGTCTTGTCGGTAAGGATATTTACTCATACATTTATCGGTTACTGTAAAGTACATTAATTTAAATAAAGCGACAAAAAAATGTAACTTTTTTAAAAGTTGTCCGTTAATCAAATGTGAAATAAATACAGGAGTTTTATAATAATTCTGTAGATTTATTTCTATATTTGAACTGTTAAATTTATTTCAATGAATACATTCACCAAAAAGTTACTTACAATTGCCTTATTGTTTAGTGTGGCTCAGGTGGCTATGGCAGATAGGGGCGTGGGGAAAAAAAGTAAGAATAAAACAATCCTTAATATTTACACTCTTTCTACAGTAAGAAATTCAATTGCATTTAATCTTAAATCAGGTTTAAGTTACAAGGGAAGTTTATTATCCGGAACTAATGCTGTTGGTAATAGTGTAATGTCGAATTCCTTAATTACTTATCAAAAAGGTAATATTACTTACATTATTCCTTACAAACATAAAATATTAGTACCTGAAATAAGACAGGGTTATACCGGAATGAAAATTATTATCAGATCTCATTGATAAAAAAAATCTTAAAAAATTTAGTAAAGGCTTTCAATTATTGAAAGTCTTTTTAATTCCCACCCTTTTTCCCTTGCCGGTTTTCATCATAAGTCATTATTCTAAACCCTGATTTTGGAATATCAAACTTCGATACTGCCAAAGGCCCCAAATCAATCGATGCCAATGTATATTTAAAGTTTAGCTTTCCACTTGCAAATTCGTATTCTATTGCTAACCCTGGTAAATTTTTAAATGTTTGATTGTACTCTTTGTAATTTATATTTATATCCTGTGCATAATAAACAATCATTTCAGAACCATCCTTCAGTGTCCCGGTAGCTTTAGTGCAATTATATCCTGCAATTTTTTTAGTCTCTGAAGTATTTACAAAAACTATTCCTTCAAATTTTTTATTTTGATTTATCCAATTTTCCTTTGTTAATGTTATCATTAGTTTTTGACCACTATACTCTTTTAAAATAACTCCAGTGCCGGTTTTATTGTCATAAATAGTTGTTTCCTTCCCTAATGGACTCGCCATTTCAGTTTTACTTAAATTTCCTTTTAAATAAATAGTATTGGTAGCTCCGCTCAAAGGATCTGACTGTGAAGATTTATTATCTGACCTGGTTGAAATATTATAAGTTATTATGCCTTCTGAAATTGTTTTTTGTGCATAAGAAAAAGCATTCATCATCATCATTAATATCAGTCCTGTTATTCTGCTTGCTATCATTTTTATGAATTTTATTGAATATACTTAAATCTCATGCCAAAGTGATTGACACCATTTCATAAAAAGCCTATAACTATTTAAAATAAGGGCAGGCTTTTTATTTTTTAACGATTACTTATTTATTTCTTTTGAGTTTTAGCTTTTAAATCCTGCACTTTTTTGTTTGTATCCTGCATTGCCTGAATCCTTTCTTGTAGTTTACTTTGCTTTACAGGCTTTTTTCTGTTTTCTTCTATCTGCGCCAATATCTTATCATGATCAATAATGTACTTCTGAATTACAATTTGCAAAATAAGTGTTATGGTGTTTGAAATTGTATAATACCAGGTAAGTGCAGACGGAAGTTTATTAAAAACACCTAGCAATAAAAAAGGAAATATGTAAGGCATATATTTCATCACAGGATTAGAATTATCCTGCATATTACTCATACTATAAATTGAAATTAGCAAACTGGTTACAACTGCCGTAAGCGTAAACAAGCTAATATGGTCTCCATAAAAAGGAACATTAAATGGAAGGTTATAAATAGAATCATAGGCTGCCAAATCTTTTGCCCAAAGAAAATTTTGCCCACGTAATGAAATATTAGACTGAAAAAAGTAATACAAAGACATGAATATCGGGATCTGTAACACTGCCGGTAAACAGCCTCCCAATGGGCTAACGCCAGCGGTTTTCCAAAGCTTCATCTGATCCATACTAAAAGCTTGCTTATCTTCTCCATGCTTTTCTTTCAGTTTATCAATTTCGGGTTTTAATGCTTTCATCTTTGCACCACTTACATAACTTTTATATAAAATAGGTGAAGTAAGCAGGCGAATGAAAAGTGTCAATAATAAAATCACGAGTCCCATACTTGCCACATTCTTTCTGAGCAGATCAAATACGGGTAATAGCACATGACGGTTGATATATTTTACAAATGCAAAAATACCGCTACCATACGGCACAATATTTTCCATTTTATTATTATACTCTTTTAGAACGTGATAGTCACTTGGGCCATAATATAATTGCAGGGGAACGTTTGCAGTATTTCCTGCAGAAAGATTTATTCTGCAATTGGCAATTGTTTGCGCAATAATATGTAAAGATGTATCTGAAGGAACCGTCCATTTTATCTCAGCATTTTGAAATTTATTTTTATTGACCAAAGCGCTAATAAAAAACTGTTGCTTTACAGAAAGCCAATCAACCGGTTTCTCAAATTTTTTATCATCCCCAGCATTTCCCAGCATTGTAAAGTCAAAATTATTATCAACTAAGTAACAAATATGGGTTTGTTGTTTTTCATATTCATGATCTTTTTCAACCTGATTGGTTTGTGTTTGCCATTGCAGGTTGATGGTATTTTGTGTTACCAGTTTACCTGCACCGTTCAATATAATTGCAAAGTCAATTAAATAATCATTGGGGCGCAAGGTATATTCATGGGTAATTTGTTCGCCCAGCGAATCTTTAATGCTAAAACTAATGGTTTGGCTTTTATCAGCATTGGTATTTTTTATCCCTGTAAGAAATGTAAGATCGCCGGTGTTGGCTTTTTGGTTATTTCCTGAATTAATGTCGTAAGAAATTTTATTGTAATCGCCATTTAATACAATTACAGGTTTACCATCCAGGGTCTTATAATTTTTTAACTCAACTGTTTTAGGTTGGCCTCCTTTATTGGTAAAAGAAATTTTCATTACTTCATTTTCCATCGTGGTCATTTCTTCGGTTAAAGCAGTCGCTTGCTGAAGGCTACCTGCAGCCTTTCCTTTACGTGTAGAATCAAGCATTATGGAATCCGCTTTCGCTTTAACCAAGTCAATTTTAGGCATTGCTCTTGCAACCGAATCGGCTATCCTTTTTTGTTCTGCCTGAAAAGCCGTATTACCCTTATTATTAAAATAAAACATGCCCATTAACAGCATACCTATCAGCACAAAACCAATCACTGTATTTCTATCCATTCCCATAATATTAATTTAAGTGGCCAAAGGTAATTAAAGTTTATAGTTGCCCCCTATAAAAAATGCCCTGAAAAATCAGGGCATTTTTTATAGTATTATAATCAATTTATTTTTTTGCAGCGGGTGCAGTTTTAGCAGGCGCAGCAGCTTTTGCAGCCACAGGTGCACCAGCCTTAGCGGCAGGAGCAGCAGCAGCTTTAGGTGCAGAAGCTTCTTCTTGTTTTAATTGACGTGTCATAGTTATTGAAGCAATCGGAATACGTGGAGAATTCATAATCTCCATATTATCTGATTTTACATCTTGTACCCTTACGTTTTCGTTTAATTCTAAATTAGTAATGTCTAATTCAATATTTTCACGTAGGTATTTGGGTAACAATTTTACCTTTAAACTTTTCATTTTAGTAACAAGTTTACCACCAGCTTTAACACCTACAGGTGCGCCTGTAAATTTGAGCGGCAGCGTAACAATCACTTTTTTATCGTCCACCAGTTCTAAAAAATCTACATGTATTAACTGGTCACTTACTTTATCAAACTGAAGATCTTTCAGTACGCACCTGTACACCTTTGCATCAATAGTTGCTTC
>JAYUZL010000015.1:0-23636 GCA_043751875.1 Ferruginibacter sp. | reverse complement strand
CTTGCATCTTCTTCGTTGCGAAGATTTTTAAGGATAAAACGATACACATTATCTGCATATAGCTTCACACAATCATTGTATTCTTTTTCTGTCATGCAGTGGTTAAAAAAGTGCTTTGTAAAGTTATTGCAAGTTGCTTAATTTATAAAGGAACGGTGCAAGGCAAACAAAAGTTACACAACTTCAATAATATTTTAATTATTTGGGTAATGTTGAAAAGAGAAATTTTGCTGAAGGGCTGCGCTGCTTAGGCGAAAATACTTTTTTTATTTAAAAAAGATTGTAGACGGGCAGCGGACAAACGCCGAAACGTGTTTTACAATCCAAAGCCCCAAAATGTTTCCTTTTTAGTATGTTTGATGTGTAACCTAGCTTTAAAATAGGCTATTTTTGTACTCATTAAAATATTTTATATGAACAATGCATTTGCAAGCCGTGTAGGCTTAGAAGTTAACGAAATACGAGAAGCAGGCTTGTTTAAAACAGAGCGGATTATTACAAGTGAGCAGGGCGCAGAAATTACTGTAAATGGCAAACAAGTTTTAAATTTTTGTGCTAATAATTACCTCGGTTTGTCTGCCCACCCAAAAGTTATTGAGGCCGCAAAAAAAACGATTGATGATCACGGTTATGGCTTGAGCAGTGTACGTTTTATTTGCGGCACACAGGATATTCACAAAGAACTGGAGCAGAAATTATCTACCTTTTTAGGTACAGAAGATACTATTTTATATGCAGCTGCATTTGATGCTAATGGTGGTGTTTTTGAACCATTGTTTAATGAGCAGGATGGCATAATAAGCGACTCATTAAACCATGCAAGCATTATTGATGGTGTTCGTTTGTGCAAGGCGCAGCGTTACCGTTATGAGCACAATAACATGGAAGACTTAGAAGTAAAATTAAAAGAAGCTGCCGATTTGCGTAGCCGTATAATTGTTACGGATGGCTCATTTAGCATGGATGGCACGATAGCGCAGCTTGATAAAATTTGTGATCTTGCAGACAAATACGATGCAATTGTAATGATAGATGAATGTCACTCCTCCGGCTTTCTTGGGAAAACGGGCCGAGGTGCGCATGAACATAGAAATGTAGTAGGAAGAATAGATATTATAACAGGAACTTTAGGCAAAGCACTGGGCGGTGCAAGCGGTGGTTTTACCAGCGGAAAAAAAGATGTAATAGAAATGTTGCGCCAGCGCAGCAGGCCATATTTATTTTCGAATACGCTTGCACCAAGTATTGTAGGTGCATCTATTGCAGTGTTAGATATGCTGAGTGAAACGACAGAATTAAGAGACAAACTGGAATACAATACAAAATATTTTAGAGAGAAAATGACGGAGGCGGGTTTTGATATTAAGCCTGGAGAACATCCAATAGTACCGATCATGTTATACGATGCAGTAATTGCTCAAAATTTTGCTGCAAAATTGCTCGAAGAAGGTATTTATGTTATTGGATTTTTCTTTCCGGTAGTGGCAAAAGGACAGGCCCGTATAAGGGTACAGTTAAGTGCTGCTCATGAGCAAAAGCATTTGGATAAAGCAATTGAATCGTTTATAAAAGTTGGAAAAGAATTGGCTGTAATTAAATAGGACGGCAACAAACAAACCTAAATAACATGTCTGAAACCGCTGATTTATTTATTGAAAAGAGCACAGCAAAGGCTGCTGACTTAGATCACCGAAAAAAAATAAATTTTAATATTGGTCGCTATAATGCAGTAGTACCAAAAGGTAAAGAACAGTTTGCCAATGAACACCTTGCTAGAGAACGTGCAAAAAATATAAAATGGCGTGCACTGGAAACTTTGGATCAGCAACTGGAAATGTTTGAAGCAAATTTTACCAATAGGGGTGGCAAAGTTATTTGGGCAGAAAATGCTGAGCAGGCAATGGCAGAAATAATAAAAATATGTGAGGCAAAAAAATGCAAAACGCTTGTAAAAAGCAAAAGCATGGTTACAGAGGAAATTCACCTGAACGATAACCTGGAGAAGCATGGTATTGAAAGTATTGAAACTGATTTGGGAGAATATATTCAGCAACTTGATGGTGAAACTGCTTACCATATTGTAACGCCGGCCATGCACAAAAGCAAGGAAGATGTAGCCAGACTTTTTCACGAAAAACTAGGAACACCAATAGATTTAACACCCGAACAGCTCACACTAAAAGCGAGAGAAATATTGCGTGAAAAATACGTAGCTGCCGAAGTGGGCGTAACTGGCGCTAATTTTATCATCAGCGATTTGGGTGCTATTGCTGTTACAGAAAATGAGGGCAATGGCAGGTTAAGCTGCGCCTTCCCAAAAACACATATAGCTATTGTTGGTATAGAAAAAGTGATTCCTTCATTGACAGACCTTGGTTTGTTTTGGCCATTGCTAAGCACTTTTGGAACGGGGCAAAAAATTACTGTTTACAACAGCATTATTGCCGGACCAAGACAGGCAAATGAAACTGATGGTCCAGAAGAGATGTATGTAATACTACTTGACAACGGGCGTACAAATATTCTTGCAAACCCAAAACAAAGAGAAAGCCTTTATTGCATCCGGTGTGGTGCCTGCTTAAACGCCTGTCCAGTTTATAAAAATATTGGTGGCTTTAGTTATGGCACTACTTACAGCGGTCCAATTGGAAGTGTAATTACACCACACTTGCAGGGAATGGATGATTTTAAACACTTGAGCCATGCATCGTCATTGTGTGGCAATTGCACAGAAGTTTGCGCAGTTAAAATAAATCTGCACGAGTTGTTACTGGACAATAGAAAGGAAGCTGCAGAAGAAGGGCTAACAAGTTTTGGGGAAAAAGCAGCATGGAAATTATGGAAATTTGCTAGTATGCACCGTAACGTAATGAACATGGGTAATGGCCCAATAAAGAATACTTTTATAAATGGTATTTTTAAAGGCTGGACAAAACACCGGGGAGATTTAAATTTTAGCAAAAAGACATTTAATGAATTGTGGAAGGAGAAGAATGAGAATTAAATAAAAAGATCAAAATATATTCTCATGCTTCTGATATATTCTTCAAAATCTACCACACGCCTCCAATACATTTGTAAATTTATATTTGAAGAAATATTGGGTACTAGTTATAGTATTACAACCGACGAAGAAAATTTTAAATTGTTTGCAGGTTCAAAAATAAATTATAGTAATTCTATAATCAACGAAACCTTTCAAATAAAACCGCATGCATTAATATTCGAAAATACTATTCAACCTCAGGCAATAAAAATAACTCACGCAAAGAATAAACCAATTTTATTTGCATCAGATGATTCAGATTATTTTTTTGATATTTTTTCTGCTACTTTTTATCTTATAACCCGATATGAAGAATATCTGCTGTATAAAGAAGATATGTATGGGCGTTTTGCTTATGAAAATTCACTTGCATTTAAAGAAAACTTCCTTCATTTACCACTAGTAAATTTATGGCTGAAGGATTTTGAATATGAACTTCTTCAACGTTTTCCGGAACTGATATTTCACCCAAAATCGTTTTCGTTTACCCCTACTTACGATATAGATATTGCCTGGTCGTACAAAGAAAAAGGCTTGTTGAGGAATATTGGAGGATTTTTACGAAACCCGGGTATGGAAAGGATTACAATGCTGTTTGGTAGTAAAAAAGATCCCTCAGATTGTTATGAACTTTTAAATGAGTTACATGAAAAATACCAACTTTCTCCATTATACTTTTTTTTAGTAGCCGGTAAAAATGGGATATACGATAAAAATATTTTACCCACTAATGCTGCTATGCAACAACTCATAAAACTGCATGCTTCAAAATATAAAATTGGTTTGCACCCTTCGTGGCAAAGCTATAATGACGACAGTATATTAAAAAAAGAAAAAAATACACTGGAAAATATTTCTGACAAAATAATTCAAATGTCGAGGCAGCATTATATAAAACTTGCCTTGCCTGAAACTTATCAAGCCTTAATTAAAATAGGTATAACTAATGATTACAGCATGGGATATGGTAGTATAAATGGATTTAGAGCTTCTACAGCTTCACCGTTTTACTGGTACGATTTATCTGCTGAAAAAATTACTTCCCTTCGCATTCATCCTTTTTGCTTTATGGATGCAAATTGTTATTACGAACAAAAATTTACTATCGAGGAATCTTTTACAGAGCTCATGAACTACTATCATGCCTGTAAAGAAGTACATGCTCCATTGATTACCATTTTTCACAATAATTTTTTAGGAACAGATAAAATGTTTGAGGGCTGGAAAGATTTATACACACAATTTATATCTCAGCTTCCGCAATAATTTTGCTTGCCTTTTTAGTAGAATAATTTACCAGAAATACACCGGTAACGGTTACTATAGAACCCCACAAAATATTTAAACTTAATTTTTCATTTAAAATAATATAAGCTGTAACCATTGCTACGAAAGGATTTATATAAGCATATAATGATGCAATAGTGGTAGGTAAAACTTTCATTGAATAAATAAAAGCAATAAAAGTTAACAACGAACCAAACAAAACAAGAAACCCAATTACCAACCATGCTTTTGTTGATATTTCAAAAAAAGGAATTACAGATTGAGTAGTTTGCATAATGGTAAAGAGAATTATACTGCTTATAATCATTTGCCAGCCTACACCGTAGTATGGATTAATATCAACCTTGTTCCTTGCCATAAAAATAGTACCAACACTCCACGAAAGCATTGCGGTTACAGAAAGAAATACGCCAAGTAAAAAGTTTGGTCCATCATGGTGAAATGCATTTTCGTAAGATACAATTGCAATGCCCGAAATACCTAATAGTAAACCGACAATGGTAACCACAGTTAGTGTCATACTTTTAAAAAATACTTTTTCTATTATTACAACAGATAATGGATATAGGGCACCAATTAATGAACCCAGGCCTGCTGGTATATATTGAATACCCCAGGTACTTAACCCATTTGCGGATACAAACATTATAATAGCCATCACAATAAGCCATCGAAATTGCTTTATAGTTGGTAATGGTAATTTTTTAAAGAATGCAAAGAAACCTACAAAAATAATTCCTGCAATAAACTGCCTTGTATAAGCCATTTGCAAAGGTGGAATTTCATGCACACCAATTTTGCTCGCTACCCACGTAACGCCCCAAATTAAACTTGTTGCCGTGAGCGCTAAATAGCCTTTTGCCTTTGTTGATTGTATCAATATTTTTAATTAGTGTTTAAAATGTCTATCGCCGGTCATAACCATTGCAAGATTATTTACTTTGCAATATTCAATACTGTCTTTATCTCTAACAGATCCACCGGGTTGAATAAATGCATCGATGCCTGCCGTATGTGCAATGCGAACACAATCATCAAAAGGGAAAAAAGCATCGCTTGCAAGTGATGCCCCTGTTGTATCTGCACCAAATTGTCGTGCTTTGTCAATGGCATTTCTCAATGCATCAATGCGACTTGTCTGCCCACAACCCTTACCAATAAGCTGGTTGTTTTTTACAAGTGCAATGGCATTACTCTTTAAATGTTTGCATAAAATGTTTGCTAATTTTAAAGATTCTTTTTCTATTGCCGTTGTTTCTCTTCCACCAACCTCTTTCCATTCTGTAAAATTTCCTTCATCAGTTTCTTGGGTGATGATGCCATTTAAAAGCGATTTTGTTTGTATTGTTTTTTGAGGTTGATTTTTTATCTCTAATAAAATTCTGTTTTTCTTTTGTTGTAAAATCTGTAATGCATCTTTGTGAAAAGAGGGTGCAATTAACACTTCAAAAAATATTTCGTTGATGAGATTTGCAGTAGCTTCATCTATTTCGGCATTGCAGATAAGCACTCCCCCAAATGCACTTTCCGGATCGCCCGCCAAAGCCGCCACCCACGCTTTTTCTACCGTATCCCTTGTAGCAGCACCACACACATTTGTATGTTTAATAATGCAAAACACAGCCTCCCCTAAATCCCTTCCGAAAGAGGGGACTTGTGAACCCTGGGAAGATACAGAACTCTGGAATTCTTTAATAAGTTGCAATGCCGCATCAACATCTACCAGATTATTATACGATAATTCTTTACCATGCAGTTGAATGAATACCTCACTTAAATCGCCATAAAATGCAGCGGGCTGTTGAGGGTTTTCACCATAACGCAAAGGGTGCATTTTTTTATTAAAAGCTGTTGTAATATTTAAGTTGTTAAAGTAAGATGAAATAGCATTGTCGTAATGCGTACATACATCAAAAGCTTTTACAGCAAAGGATCTTCGCTGCTCAAGTGAGAATTCTCCTTGTTGACTTTGTAATAAATCTTGTAATATATAATAATCTTTTTTTGCTGCCACCACAACCACATCTGCATGGTTTTTTGCTGCTGCCCTTATCATGCTTGGTCCACCAATATCAATCTTTTCTATTATTAGTTTTTCATCTGTTGTATGTGCAACTGTTTCCTCAAAAGGATACAGATCTACTATTACCAAATCAATTTCAGGAATATGATGTTCTTTCATTTCAGCTATGTGAATATCATCATTTCTCTTTGCAAGTATACCACCAAAAACAGAAGGGTGAAGCGTTTTTACACGACCTCCCAGTATTGCCGGGTAAGAAGTTAAAGACTCAACAGGTATACATTTTACACCAAGTTTTTCAATAAAATCCTGAGTGCCGCCGGTGCTGTAAATAGTTACATTAAGCTTATCCAGTAACTGCACAATTTCTTCCAGACCATCCTTATAGAAAACGGAAATGAGTGCCGATTGTATTTTTTTCATGATAAATAAATTTAAAATTATCGGGTTTACGTCTTTAAATAAAAATTTGCTAACCCTTTATTCAATATAAACTGCAGATTTAATTTACATTAAAAATAAAAGCACCTTGTTCAGCTGTTATAAAGAAGGACAAATGTAGCAATGAACACTGCTTTTTCCATTGTGCAATTTTCCACAAACTGTTAGAAGCGTCAAACACAATACAGCGTGGCACTACAGCTGATGTAATATTATCGATATCAACATTTGCATTTTTTGTTATCAACAATATATCTACTACAATTTTATTTTGTAAGGGAGCAAAAGATAAAGCTGAATCTATTACCATAAGTTTTTTACCATAAAAATGCCATAGGTATTTACTGCGCTGTATATTTTTTAAAGTATCCTTACTTTCAATTACCTGATGGGACACCCTTGCAGGCTTTAAATTGAAATTTTGTAATGCTCCTTCTGATTTAAAATCTTCATCTCCTACAAAGAAATATTTATCTGCTGCAACAAAATCAATAGCTGTATGCCTGCTTACATTGTAAACAATAATTTTTTTCTGTTGAATTAAACTGATTTTTCCATAAGACCAAATCCCCATAAAAAATAAAAAAAATACGATAGAAACTATTATCAGTTTCTTGTTATTCCGTAATAAGCCTGCAACACCGGCAAATACAAATAAATATAAAAAGACAGTCGTGTATCGAGTGGTATAAATTTTATCTATTAATGATAATGGAAGTTTGTTACACTTGTCTATTATAAAATTCATCAGCCAAGTGAGTACATAAATAAATTTACCCAATACGGCTGCAATAAATGGGACTGGTGAAATACCAATTAATAAAATTTCTGCAAAAAGTATTACAGTAGATAATGGCACACAAATTAAATTTGTAATTAGAAACAGCGTAGGTATTTGATGGAAATAATAAATGCATATTGGTAGTGTAAGTACCTGCGCAGCTATTGTAACAGAACACAACTGCCATAAATCTCTTGTAAACTTATATTTTGAATAAAATAAATTTTGAATAGGCTTTTGTAACCAAATAATGCCAATAACTGCACAGTAACTCAATTGAAAGCCAACATCCCACAATAAAAAAGGATCATAGCAAAGCAATAAAAATGCTGATGTTGTTAGTGAGTTATAAATAGAAGCCTGTTTAAAAAACTCCTTACCAATTAATATACAGGTAAACATTACAGCACTTCTTAAAACGGAGGCTGATCCGCCGGTTATTAAACTAAACACCCAAAGGCATGATAAAATTATTACTACACGAATGGCTGTATTTCTTTTGATGACCGGTAACCTCAAAAAAATCCAGACGAGTACCGCATAAATTAACCCGAGGTGCATACCTGATATGGCAATTATATGAACTACCCCTGTGTTACTGTAGGCCTGCACAACATCCTTATCTAAATCTTCTTTATAACCAATGAGTAATGCTTCGGCTATACCTGTAACTTTTTTATCACCTTTTACAAATTCCTGTAAAACATTTATTACATAGCTTCTCGCTTTGTAGATGAACGTGTACAAAATATTCTTACTATGCACATTTAATAACTCAAATTTGTTTTGCTTTAAATATACCTGATAAAATGTTTGCTGAAAAGCCATGTATCTGCTGTAATTAAATCCGCCTGGGTTACCAGCATTTTTAATTATTTGTAGTCCGCCTGTAATCAATATTTTGTCTCCATATTTTGGAAGTACTGCTAAATCTTCTTTCGAAAAGTATAAAAGTATTTTACCGTTTACATGTTTGCTGATGCCATTATTAATAATCCTTTCCACTTTTCCCTCAGTCTTAAAAGATTTGTCTTTTTCAACCAGGGGCTCATTAACTTTTATTACTAAAATACTGCTGTCATTGTATAAATTCCCATACCAATTCCCATCATTTCTTATATCTTTTTGCCATAAAGTTAACATCCCCGCAAACATGACAATGGATGATAGTATTATCCCTTGTACCCACTGAAATGAGTAACGGTAAGCCAATGGAATAATTGAAAAAATAATATAGAATAATCCACTTGCTCCTACAAGAATAAGAATTTGTTTAAAGGGGAAAATAAGGTAATACTGGACTATTATACCGGTTAAAAATGGCAGTAAAACTCTTATGAAAGGAGCTTTTTTCCATAAGGGAATTCCATACTTTTCAGCCATTAGTACATTTTGGAAATGAAATGTACAAAGAGAGTTTGAGTATTACTAATTGAAAGGAACTTTTTTACTGTGATGCAATAATTGATAAAATTCTTTTTCTTTCAATTCTTTTACTTTGCCTGGTGCAAGGTCTGCCAGTAAAATATTACTTATGCTAAGACGTACAAGTCTGATGCAGCGGTGCTTTAAGGCCAACACCATTTTACGAACCTGTCTAAATTTGCCTTCTGTAAGTGTAATTAACAGCCATGTATGCGGATAAATTTCTCTTGGGTCTGTTGCATACTTATAAAATGATGTCGGGTCAGTTATAATTTTTACGGAGTAGGGTTTTGCTAAATATTTTTCCGTTTCATTAATAGGAATTAAAATCCCTTTCTGCAAATGCTGAAAAGTTTCTTCCGTCATTTTATGCTGCACCATTATAAGGTATGAACGGGTGTGCGCTTCAGCTGCAAGAAACAATTTTCTCGTAACGGTTTTATCGGTCGTTAAAATTAAAAGTCCTTCTGACGTACTGTCTAATCTTCCAATGGCGTGTGTGCCCTCCGGAAAACTGAAATCCATATCCCCCAGAAGATTCACTTTATGGCTGCTTACAAATTGCGAAACCATATTGTAAGGTTTATTTATTAAAAAATACCGATGCTTTTCGTTTAACATGTATTTGATTGTAGGCAAACGTAGGACGATTTGTTATAAAATAAATTTAATGAATCAAACAAAGGTTATATAATGCAAATAAGCAATGTTCCAAAAAGAGGAGCATTGCTTATTTTTAGTTTTCGGGCAAAAAATTTAAAATCGTTATCCGACTCTATAAAAGTTTATTAATTCTTTACAGGCAACTGCAGTAGGTAAACTTCATTCCCCACTGGCCATCTGGATTAATTACAGTACCGTTACCCCAAGCAGTTTGCTGATCAACTACCTGGCCTGCTGCATCAAGTTTAACAACTACTGCATGAGCAGCAATACAAGCACACATACCAACGGGAATTGCCGTGATAGGAATTTGGTAAGTATAAGTTGTTAAATTGCTATGGGGAGACGCATAAGGAAACTGTCCTGGAATTGGATTCCCAGGCTTGTTTACAGGAATTAGTGCACAATCGCCTACATATAATTGTGTTTGTGAAAGTACATAGCCGTTAGCAGTAGTGTAGGTTACGTAAATAAAATTTGCATCATTGCTTACAGTTACAGTTCCTGCATTAATAGTTTGGCCTGCAAATAAAGTAACAACTGTAGGGGAACAAGGCGGCAAACCGGCATCTCTGCCCGAAGTATTTCCGCCATTTGGTCCTTTTAAAATAACTGCTGGTTTGTTTTCATAACCCAATAGTTCTGTATCTGTTTTGGTGCAAGAAAGAAAGAGAACGGAAAGGGTAAAAAAATTAAGAGTAAAAAATAATTTTTTCATTTTTAGTTTTTAATAAGATTAGGATTTGGTCATTGAAAGGAAATAAAATTTCCAAAAAATAACATTTCATTTTATTAACTCCTAATTGAATATAATATTGTGCACGGTGGACAATTAGTTTTATGACTAACCGGTTAAATAAATTCTAGAGCAAAACTATTATCCTATTAGACACTCGTAATCAATTAGTTAGCGGAAATACTACTTGCTTAAATGCATACTGCGTTCTTTATATAATTGTCTAAAGTAAGGATCTCTTAAATCTTTTATAAAACGGATTGCTTCACCTGTACTTTTCATTTCGGGGCCAAGTTCCTTATTTACACCAGGAAATTTATTGAAACTAAACACCGGTTCTTTTATGGCAAAACCTTTCAGGTTTTTTTCGAAGCTAAAATCTTTTAACTTGGCCACACCGAGCATAACTTTTGTGGCAATATTAAGATAAGGAATACCATAAGCTTTTGCAATAAATGGCGTGGTTCGACTTGCTCTTGGATTTGCTTCAATAACATAAACATTACCATCTTTTATGGCAAACTGAATATTGATAAGCCCTTTTATATTTAATGTTCTTGCAATTTTTTCTGCATACTCTTCCATTGCATGTACAACCAAAGGTGTTAGATTAAATTGCGGTAATACCGCATTGCTGTCGCCACTGTGAATACCTGCCGGTTCAATGTGCTCCATCAAACCCATAACATGAAAATCTTCACCGTCAAAAATCGCATCTATTTCTGCTTCCTGGCAACGATCCAGAAAATGGTCAATTAATATTTTATTTCCGGGCAGATGTTTTAGCAAGCTCAACACGCCTTTTTCCAGTTCATCATCATTGAGCACAATGCGCATTCGCTGCCCGCCTAAAACATAACTTGGGCGGAGTAATACAGGATAACCAACCGTTTTTGCAACTTCTATTGCTTCATCTGTATTAAATGCTGTACCATAAGTAGGGTAGGGAATTTCAAGTTCTTTAAGAATGTCACTGAATCTTCCACGATCTTCGGCAATATCCATGCTGTCGAACGACGTACCGATTATTTTTACGCCTTTCTCCGTCAGTTTTTTTGCAAGTTTTAGGGCCGTTTGTCCACCCAATTGCACAATGACACCTTCGGGTTTTTCATGTTCAATAATTTCCCAGATGTGTTCCCAATAAACCGGCTCAAAATAAAGTTTATCAGCCATATCAAAATCGGTAGAAACTGTTTCGGGATTACAATTTACCATAATGGCTTCCATGCCTGCTTCTTTTATGGCAAGTAAACCATGTACACAACAATAGTCAAATTCAATCCCCTGGCCTATTCGGTTTGGCCCGCTGCCAAGTACAATTATTTTTTTCTTTTTAGAAGAGACAGACTCATTGGAGTTTAACCCGGTAGATTGATTCTCAAACGTACTATAAAAATACGGCGTCTTCGCTTCAAATTCTGCACTACAGGTATCAACCATTTTAAATACTCTGGTAATGCCCAATGCTTTTCTGCGTTCATACAAATCATCCGCATCGCCATCCTGCATAATCCGTATTATTTGCTCATCAGAGAAACCAAGCATTTTTGCTTCTCTCAATAATTCTTCGGGTAACGATGCAAAATTGTATTTGGCAATCTCTTTTTCGCAGTCGCATATTTTTTGAATCTGATAAATAAACCACCTGTCAATCAACGTACTTTCACAAATCCGCTTTACGCTTACACCCGCCATCAGTGCATCTTTTATTCGAAAAACTCTGTCCCATTTTGGTATTTTAATATATTCAATCAAAGCTTCACTGTGCATTACACTTTTGCCGTAATAACCCAATCCAACCGCTTCGTTTTCTAAACTCACACATGCTTTTTGTATTGCTTCAGCAAAGCTTCTGCCAATGGCCATTACTTCACCCACACTTTTCATTTGAAAACCAAGCGTATCGTTTGCACCTTTAAATTTATCAAAATTCCAGCGTGGTATTTTTACAATTACATAATCCAGCGCAGGTTCAAAATAGGCTGACGTAGATTGTGTGATTTGGTTTTTAAGTTCATCTAAATTATAACCGATAGCCAGTTTTGCAGCAATTTTTGCAATAGGATAACCCGTTGCTTTGCTGGCCAATGCTGAACTACGACTCACCCGGGGGTTTATTTCCACCACAATTATTTCTTCTGTATGTGGGTTAAGTGCAAATTGTACATTGCAACCACCGGCAAAATTTCCGAGGTTGCGCATCATAGAAATTGCCGTGTTGCGCATTAGTTGATAAGCAGTATCACTCAGTGTCATAGCCGGTGCTACTGTAATACTGTCGCCGGTATGCACACCCATCGGGTCAAAGTTTTCTACGGTGCAAATAATTGCAACATTATCTGCATTGTCTCTTAACAATTCCAGCTCAAATTCCTTCCATCCTAAAATGGCTTTTTCTACCAACACTTCATGTATGGGGCTTGCGGTAAGTGCATTGTTCAGTGCTTCATCCAGTTCATCTTTTTTAAACACGATACCACCTCCGCTGCCACCAAGTGTAAACGATGGGCGAAGCACCAATGGATATCCAATTTCCTGCGCACACTCTTTCCCTTCTAAAAAAGAATTGGCAATTCTTGCCTGGCATACAGGTATTTTCATTTCTATCATCCACTGCCTAAACTTTTCTCTGTCTTCGGCTTTATCAATTGCTTTAATATCTACCCCAATTAATTTTACATTGTATTTTCCCCAAATGCCGAGTTCATCTGCTTCTTTGCAAAGGTTTAAAGCCGTTTGTCCACCCATAGTTGGCAGCACCGCATCAATTTGGTTTTCTTCTAAAATCTGCTCAATACTTTCTACTGTCAGTGGTAGTAAATAAACTCTGTCAGCCATCATCGGGTCGGTCATTATAGTAGCAGGATTACTGTTTATTAAAATAACTTTTACACCCTCCTCACGCAGGCTGCGAGCGGCTTGCGTGCCGCTGTAATCAAACTCGCAGGCCTGGCCAATTACTATCGGTCCGCTTCCTATTATTAAAACTGATTGTATAGATTCGTTCTTTGGCATGTAGAAAATTGCCTTTATTGTGGCGTGCAAAAGTAACGGGAATGGCGGGGAATTGCAAATGGAAAATTTGGGGCTTTCAGCAGCTACCAATAATTATACTTTAGTCCGCTGCCCGTCTACAATCTTTTTGCTCAAAGGCAGCAAAAAGGATTTCCAACTAAGCAGCGCAGCCATTCGACCTTTTATTTTTAATCAACAATGCTATAATTATTCTATCTATTTTGTTGTACTACACAAAGTAAATGTTCAAAAAAACAAACTTAAAGGCCATGATTGTCAATAAAAGCCTATTACAAACCGGCCATGAAGATTTCTGTTCAAATGCTCGTATTAAAAGTTGTCATTGAAATAAAGATCATCAAAAAATAGCTACACCTTTTCTTCCACTTGTTTTTGTAAATCAATCGGTGTGTATTCTTTCTCACTTTTTGCTATAACTATGGTGGCTACACCGTTGCCAATAATATTTGTAACGGCCCTTGCTTCGCTCATAAATTTATCAACACCCAATAAAAATGCAAGCCCTTCAACCGGTATTTTATGTAAGGTGGTTAATGTGGAAGCAAGCACAATAAAGCCGCTGCCTGTAACGCCTGCCGCACCCTTTGAGGTAATCATTAAAATGCCGATTATAGACAGCATTTCGGCAAATGATAAATGAACATTGTATAACTGTGCTAAAAATATTACTGACATGGAAAGGTAAATGGATGTGCCATCTAAATTAAAAGAATAACCCGTGGGCACTACTAAACCTACAACAGATTTACTGCATCCCATCGCTTCTAATTTTTTCATCAACGAAGGCAATGCCGATTCTGATGACGATGTGGCAAACACAATCAACAATTCTTCTTTAATATCTTTTATAAATTTAAATATGCTTAGTTTATAATAGCGAAGTATTCCTCCTAATACAATAAATATAAACAAAGCCATAGTGAGGTAAACGCACAGCATCAATTTACCAAGCGGAATTAATGTTTGTAGGCCAAATTTACCAACTGCATAAGCCATTCCACCAAATGCACCGAGGGGCGCCAGGTACATTACATAACGCAATGCTTTAAAAACTATTTTAGAAATTTTTTCTAAAAAAACAACAGCTTTTTCCCGGTGTATTGAGTAGCTTAAAATGATACCTGTAATAATTGCAGCAATTAGTACCTGCAGAGTAAGATTACTCATAAAAAACTTTCCCCAGTTAAATGCTTCGGCAGTTTGGTTGGTATATTTACTGGCATCCATTACGCCAAGTTTTGTTTTATCAATATTGCCAGGTTTTAAAAACCATGCAATAAAAATGCCTGCCGCCAATGCAAAAGTGGTAACTATTTCAAAATAAACCAGGGCTTTTACGCCCATCCGGCCTACCTTTTTTAAATCGCCAATACTGCTTATACCCAAAACAATGGTTATAAAAATAATGGGAGCAATAAACACTTTAATAATGCTGATAAACGTTTTGCCAATAACTTCCATCTTTATGGCTGTGGCAGGAAAAAAATACCCCAGCAGCACACCGGAAACTATGGCCAGTATAACCTGAAAGGCAAGATTGCTGATAATTTTTTTTATAATCATGAAGAAATATTTTAATAGAAATTATTAATAAAAATTTTTTAACAATAAATGAATAATGTAAATAATTGGCAGCGATAGCGGAATTCCAAGGGCTACCATTTTAGCTGCTAAATCTTGATTTAATTTAAAACGAACAACTAAAATTGCAGTTGTATTCATGGAGCCAATTGCTGCGCCAAGCACGCATATTTCCTGTATCATTCCAATAGTACCAAAGGCAAGTATCATTATTATAAAAATAACTGCGGGCGCTATCATCAACTTAAAAAATAAACCTATGAGAAGTAGCTTATTCTTAAAAATGCTTCTGGAAATTTCTATTTGTAACCCTACAGTTATTAACGCAATAATAGAAAAAGGACTGCTCAGTTTCTCAAGTATTTCTTTTACAAACGCCGGATGTTTGTAATGCATAAGATTAAGAAATATCGACAAAATAAAAGCTATAAACGGAGGAAATTTTAAAATGCTGGTGATGATTTTAGCAATTGATGTTTTCTCAGCACCGTAAAAACTTGCAGTAATTACACCAACCGTGGAGCATACTAAAAATGTGCCTGCCTGGCTCATCATTATACCTGCTTCTAACCCCTGCTTACCATACAGCATTTCAAAAATGGGAAAACCTACAAAAGATATACTGCTAATACCTCCTGTTAAAATCAACGTGCCAAGATCCTGTTTTGCTATTTTGTTTTTTAATGCATAAAAGCTAAAGAAAAGAAATGCTGTGGCATAAATAATCCACGGTGTTATTATGGGTAAAAAAAAGGAAGCATTAAAGGAAGTTTCAGCAATATGCAAAAAAGTAATTGCAGGTATAAATAAATACACCAGCAATTGATGCAATAATAGATACGATTTATTTGAAACTACACGGTAATACCGCATCAACATTCCTACGGCAAGGCAAATAAACAAAAGAAAAATATTTGCCATTGAGCACTTTTTTCAATTAAAAAAATAACTCCGGTTACACCTAAATAATATAATGATACATTAATTATTTGCCGGAGTTATTTTTATAGTTTTAGTGATAATAAAATGAGCTAAAAATTAATTGATAAACTTCCGTAATAGTAAGCGCCGTTAAACCCAAACTGGTTTGCATTTCTTGTATAAGGAATTTGTCCGCCGGAATATGATGCATAATTGCTCAATACTTTATCTGGATAAACATTGGTTACATTGTTTATCCCTGCAGTAAAAGAAAACGTTTTAGTAAATGCATAAGTAGCAGTTAAATCAATCAAGGTTTTTCCTTTAAACGTTTGGCTGCGGTGAGGTAAGCCTGATGGCTTTTCCCAGGCTGTAACTGCACCAAAATAGGTAGCTTTTGCCGATGTATTAAATTTCTTTATCTGATATCCTAAAGAGAATAAAATTTTATTTCGTGGCTGCGAAGTTTCAATTAATGATATACTGATGGTATCAATGATTTTTATAGCCGCTGGGTTTGCAGCACCTGCTGTAAGTTTTGAAGGTGCAGGTTTAAAATTTGTAACCTCTGTTTTATTAAAAGTAAGTGCAAGGCTTGCTGTAATGCTGCTGCTTTTATTAATGGGTTGTTTAAAGGTTGATACTAAATCTACACCTTGTGTTTTTGTATTAATTTGGTTTGTAAAAAAAGTAATTTCTTTAATACCCGGAAACAATGGAACGAGCGCAGGTATGGCCGCTCCTACAGCTAACTGTTCAGATATTATAATTCTATCAGTAATATCAATTTGGTAGGCATCTAACGTAAATAAGAATTTATTACCGGCCTTTGCTGTAACACCTAAATTATAATTCCACGATGTTTCTGCTCTCGGTGCATCTATTCCAATTTGTGCAAGTCTTGGATCGTTGCTTCTTAATTGCTGGGTTTGGCGTATTGCGCCGGATTGTACAGTGGAAGTTGTTTGGCTATTAAATATTTGCTGTAAAGACGGTGCTCTAAAACCTTTATTGATAGAACCTCGGAGTGCAAAGTTTTTTGCAAACTTTAGCCGTGCTGCAAGTTTGCCGGAAAGGTTACCGCCAAAGTCGCTGTAGTTTTCGTAACGCAAGGCTGTCGCTACTAAAAAATTTTCTGTAATATCTGATTCAACATCAGCAAAAAAAGCAACATTGGTTCTGCTTTCATTGGTAACATCTGCTTTCGAAATACCCGGGCGGCCACTTGAACCCGGCGCTTTGCCTTTAGATACTGCTAACGGACCCACTTTATAAGAGGAAGAATCGCCTTCGTATAACCTAAACCTATCTATTCTTAACTGAGAGCCAAGCGCCAGGTTAAATGATTTTGTTTTTAAAAAATCAGCAAAGTTTTTAGAGAAGACTGCTTCGGTAGTGCTTTGCCCAAATGTATTGCGGCCTACATAAAAATTAGTTGGCGATGCTGCGCCTAATGAAGGATTGGTAGTGTTGTTTGCAAATAAATCAAGATAATTAAAACCGTATCCTGTACTTAAATCTACGTTCCATCCATTAACCGATTTTTTATTTACACCGGTAACAAAAGAGTAGTCCAGGGTTTTACCCGGTAAAATGGGTGTATATCCATCAGCAAAAATAGCGGTGTTGGAATTTGCATCTGTGGCTATAGCATTGCGTAAAAAACCAAAGGCTGAAATTTCTTTTTTAGACACGCCGCCAAAAGTATAAATGCTCCATTTATCGTCTATAGGGTAGCCTGCATTTACGAAAGCCTGGTAAGCTTTATTTTCATTGCTGCCATATTTTGTTACTTTAAATTCTCCTGTCACAGGCCATACACCACGGGCACTTCGGGTACTGTCTTCTTTTGCCTGATTGCTGCTATATATTTTTCCGGTGAAGGGATCGCTTCTATCTGTACCCTTGTTATTTTGATAATGCAGTGTAAAATTTAGAAAGCTTTTTGGTTTACCTAATTTAAAGCCATAATTAATAGCGCTTAAAAAAGTAGCGCCATCACCTTCTTTTGTAATTCCTGATTGTGTTTTAAAAGTACCTTCATTTACTGTTTTCTTTAGCACAAGGTTTACAATGCCGGATATAGCATCAGATCCATATTGTGCAGCTGCACCATCCCGTAAAATTTCCATTCGTTCTACTGCTAATGATGGAATGCTGTTTAAATCGGTTACCACAGTGCCTTTGCCGATAGTTACATTATTATTGATAGCAGAAAACTGGTGGCGTCTTTTTCCGTTTATTAAAACCAATGACTGGTCAGGCGACATACCTTTTAAAGTTGCAGGGTCTGCAAAATTTGCCACTCCGTTTATTCCCGTTTTTGCAGAGTTAAAGGAGGGAGATGTAAACTGTGCCATTTGTGCTAGATCGGTTTGTCCGGTTGCCTGCAATTCTTTTGCACTTACAACATCTACCGGCACAGGCCTCGATACATCGGTGCGGGGTTTACTGCTGCGAGATCCTATTACAGTAATGGCATCTAAACCCGCATCGATCACTGTTAATTTTACCGTATAATTAGTTTCTGTAGTTATTTTTATTTCGGACGATAAAAAACCAACGGAAGAAACAACAAGTACATTTCCCCGCTCTGCATTAATACTGAATTTTCCTTCCATATCCGTTGTTACCCCTTTACTTTTTCCCTTAATTGAAACAGTGGCCGCAGCTACCGGTTCATCTCTATCGCTTAATATTTTACCGGTTACAGTTTGGCTTTGTGCTATTATTTTTTGAGTAAAACAAAAACATAATAAACTACAAAATAACAGTCGAACTGTTTTATTTTTTTTTAGTAAAATCATATAGCAGTTTTATTTGGTTAGGTATTTGGTTAAAAATTTTAAATGGCAAAGTATTTTTATAAACCGGCTCATTATTGCAACGGTTTTTTGTAAAAGGTAAATACGGAAGCAGTATTGAACCCTGCATAATTAGTGGAGGTTTGTAACGCAGGTTATAAGAATACACAAAATATTGAAAAATATTTTTTTTCATAAAGCAATCGTTCGTTAAGATTTTGCAACCAAATCATCTCACATTGCTGCTAAGATTATATTATCCACAAAAACTCAGACTAAATATATAAATGTTTTAATCGGAAATTTTGCTATTAAGGCTTTCAAATTGATACCGAATTTTAAACAGTAACTTCTGAAATAAATAGTATCTTTCGGAAAACCTCAAAAATTTCGGAAATTTTAAAAACCATTGGTTTTCAATTTAATATGAAAATAAAAAGTGGCAAAGAAGAAGTTATTTACCTGCTTAAAAAAGTTTTTGAAAAATACGAATTAGAAACCGGCGATCTTGTTATTCGTAATACAAATAGAAAAAATTACGAAGCTGTATCCAGAAAACTTAGTGAAATAAGCAATGAACTACCTGAGAGTGCAGAAAAATTAAACCATGAGCCTTATACAGCAGATTACAACATTAATAAATTAGCATATCCATCCCGCAAATATGATATAACTGCCAGCCAGGTAAAAGATGCATCTTTAGGTTTGGTAAATAATCCTCGGGTTTTTTTAATTGATGCATGTTATATTTATCTTTTTGGAATTGGCAGAAAAGGTTTTGTTTTAAACCCTCAGGATAATTATTTGCTTGTCTCTACAGATGAGGCAATAACCAGCGAATTGGATATTTACAAAAATGAGCAGCAAGAATTAAAATTTCAGATTGCCGAACTTCAAACAGAAAATGAAAACACTCAAACAAAATTTAAAAAATCAATTAAGAAAGAAAAGAAAATCTTACGACTTGGATTAATAATTCTTTTAGCGGCTTTGGCGTTTTCATCGTACCAATGGACATTAACAAAAAACAAATGGGAAACTATTAAAAAAGATATGAAAATTCTTCCTTACAATCCATCGCAGGCTGAGGTTGATAGTTTGGAAGGTATTTGGTTATGCTATACGGGATCGCCACAAGCACGCCGTTCCGATAACAACCGTTTTCACATGGTAGTTGCTAATATTTTAGAGGTGAAGTATAAAAATGATTATTTTACTTTTACCAGGTACGGAGCAAATTTTGATCATGTGGGTTACATGCAATATGAATTAGCATGGCTGGTTTCTATTCATTCTCGTGTGCGTAATACAGCAGATAGTAACGAATCTCCAAGGCATTCACTTATGCGACTAGATAATGGAGATAAATTTATTCCTGTAATTTCTGCTTCGTGGAGTTTTGATGTAGGAGATCGAAATAACGTAATTGGAATAAGAGAAGTTTATGTTAAACAAGGTAAAGGGGGGCAACTTAAAGAGATATTAAACACCCCAGAAAATGCAAGCTGCAAATGCAAAATTGTAAATTGGGAACGAAACGGTCATATAGAAACCTTTTATTTAAAAAACCAATTACTTGATTCGTTGCCTTACGAAAATTTAAAAACAATGATAGATGAAAAAAGCATAATTCTTAGCGTACCGCAGAAGGGATTGCTTCTTTCAAAAGACAGTATTCAATAATTTTTTTTTAAGAATGAATTGAGGAGCTTAAAAAATAAACGATAAAAGGTGTTCAAGAAAAATATATAGATAAAAAAATGTCATCAACAGCCTTGGTTATTTTATTGCATAAGCTGCAAAGACTTCCCCAATTTGTTTTATCTGTTTTTCTTTTTTTTGTAAAATCAATCGATGTTATTTTCACCACTATAACCGATTTTTGTTTTTAAGATTTGCAATAACAGATAAGCATGAAAATATTTTGTCTAACACTATGTATATTTATTTCGTTCAGCAATATTTCTGCACAGATATTTATCACAAAAAATTACCCCAAAAATTATTTTAAATGGCCGGTAGGTGCAGCCGTAGGTATTGTTGCAAACTTTGGTGAACTACGCCCCAACCATTACCATATGGGGCTTGATTGCCGAACTGACCAAAAAGAAAATGTTTCGGTATACGCCTCAGCAGATGGCTACATTGCCAAAGTAAAAATTGAACCTTATGGCTTTGGCAGGTGCATTTATATAAATCATTCAAATGGTTTAACTACAGTATATGCTCATTTAAATGCCTTTGAACCTGCACTGGAAAAATATGTTACACAACAACAATACAACCTGCAGCAATGGAAAGTTTTTTTAGATATTCCAGCTAATTTATTTAAAGTGAAACAAGGCGATTACATTGCTGCAAGCGGCAATACCGGTGGCTCGCAGGGTCCGCATACCCATTTCGAAATACGAGATACAAAAACGGATAAATGTTTAAACGGGTTAATGTTTGGCTTACCGATAACAGATAATGTGCCGCCGGAAATTATCAGGTTAGCTGTGTATGACAGGACTAAAAGTACGTATGACCAATCGCCAAAATTGTATTCTCTCAAAAAAGTTAATGGAATTTACACAGTTACAGGTGGAAGAATTATAGCTCCATCTATCAGGGTAAGTTTTGCATTAACTATGCAGGATAAAAACTCCTTGTCAAACAACCCAAATGGCGTATATGCCGCTGCTGTTTATGATAATAACAAAATGATCAGTCGTTTTGAATTAGACAGTATAAGTTATGCACAAACCCGTTATTTTAATGCACATATCGATTATAAAACCAAAGCCCGTGGCGGACCATGGTTGCAGTATTTATCACCACTGCCCGGGTATGAAAATTTCATTTATAAAACAGACAGAAATAAAGGAGTAGTTGTATTTGCTGACAGCGAAAAACATGCTATAAATATTATAGTGGCCGATGCCAATGGAAACCAATCGAAATTAAATTTTGAAATAGTTGCGTCGAAAGTACAACAAGTAAAAGCCGAAATTACTTCAACGCAAAAATTTATACCAAATTATTTAAACGTATTTGATAACGGTAAAGTAAAATTTTATTTATCCGAAAATGCGTTGTTTGATACCGTACATTTTATGTACAAAGAATTACCATCTGCCGAAGGCAAAACCATTTATCAGCTAATGAATGCCTCTATACCTCTACAAACCTATTTCCCAGTAAGCATCAAAGAAAACTTTGCAGTAGAAGATACCGAAAAGATAATAATGGAGCGCTTTTACGGCAGTAAAAAAGATTTTGCAAAAGCTGTTTACAAAAATGGCTGGTATACAGCATCATTCAGAGAGTTTGGCAATTTTCAGCTGATGATTGACAGGGAACCGCCAACTGTCGTTCCAATTGGCTTTAGAGATGGAATAAATGCTGCAGGTTTGAAAAGAATTTTGTTTCAGGTAAAAGACAATACGGAAGACATTGTAAATTTCACTGCTCTCCTTGATGGAAATTGGCTTAGGTTTAGTAATGATAAAGGCATTAATTTTATTTATAATTTTGATGAAAAATGTGAAAAGGGTGCGCACGAATTAAAAATTACTGCAACAGACCTGGTTGGCAATACAACGGAAAGAACCTATAAATTTGTGAGATAATAAATATTCATTAAATAATAACAGAGCACTTTTTTTCTTGTCATGATGAAATTTTACTGTACTTAATGTTTAAAATATAAAAATGAAAAAAGAAACAAATACACCTCCCTTCGGCGATTTAAAAATAGGAAAAGCAGCACCCAAATTTTATGGAATTGACCAGAATGGAAATACCATAGCATTAAAAGATTTTGAAGGAAAAAAAACAATCGTATATTTTTATCCCAAAGATGATACGCCCGGTTGCACAGCACAAGCCTGCAACCTTCGTGACAACTACACCAATCTTTTACAGGATGGTTTTGAGATAATTGGTGTTAGTCCTGATCCTGTAAAAAAGCATAAAAAATTTGAAGAGAAATACGAATTACCTTTTGCATTAATTGCCGATGAAGACCACAGCATAGCAGAAAAATATGGGGTATGGGGTACCAAACAATTTATGGGGAAAACGTATGATGGCATACACCGTACAACCTTTTTAATTGATGAAAAAGGCAAAATAATAAATATCATCACAAAGCCTGATACTAAAAACCATGCTGATGAAATTTTAGCCGCATGGCATGATTAAGCCACCCTTTTATATTAAAGAAAACTCTTTGCTGGCGAAGCTCGCAGCAAAGAAATTACAAGCTAAAAGTGTTGCGATGGTTCTTGGCAAAACCATTCATTTACATGGAAGCTCAAAGGAAAACTTTTTGGCTGATAAGCTTTGGCTAAAACACGAATTGTGTCACGTAAAACAATTTGAAAGCCACGGTTATCTACCCTTTGTAATAAAATATTTATGGGAAAGTTTACGTGTTGGTTATTACAATAATAAATTTGAGGTAGAGGCGAGAGATGCTGAGAACCAATATTAAAAAATCTCCGAAAGTGGAAAATTTAAATCAGGGAATAAAGTACTTTTTATATTATTATCTTCTATAAACGGTTTGAATCCAATAAATTTTCTTTCATTTAAAACATACATTAAAACTGTCTTCTCCGTTGGGTCTATAATCCAGTATTCTTTTACTTCGTTTTCTTCGTATAAATCAAATTTAATCCCCATTTCTTTTTTCGTATTCCCGGGGCTTAATATTTCTATTATTAAATCAGTCGCACCAATACATCCTTTATCATCCAATTTATTAATATCACATATCATACAAAGATCTGGTTGAACAACAGTAATTAGTCCTCCCTCAAAAAGTCGTTTTTAAATTTGGGGCATAAAAATTCTTACAAACCCCTATAAAATATTTGTAGAGGAGTAAACAACTGATGATTGCC
>JAYUZL010000014.1:0-4369 GCA_043751875.1 Ferruginibacter sp. | reverse complement strand
CCAGCTTTCGCCATAAAACATGCCGCAGATAATCCGGCAAACCCACTTCCTATGATGACAAGAGTTTTCAATAATGTAAAATACAGCTATTGGATTTTAAAACAGGGATGTTTTTTTTGTATAACAATTAAAATCTGGTAAGTTGTTCTTTCAATAATTTTCTTGCAAAGTGTATCCTGCTTTTTATTGTACCCAAAGGCTCATTAAGCATATCTGCTATTTCATGATATTTATACCCTTCAAAATATAACATAAAAGGATTACGAAAGATAGCTGGTAAATCATGAATGGCTAACTGGATATCTTTCATTTTCAAAGCCCCTTCTGCCGCATTTGAAGTGATAACCTGGTTATAATTTAATAAAAATTCATTGGGCGTATTATCAAAAATAGTGTTTTGTTTTGCTTTCCGGCGGTAGTTATTTATAAAAATATTTCGCATGATAGTATATAACCATGCTTTGATATTGGTGCCTACATTGTACTTTTCTTTGTTGGCAAGAGCCCGGTACATTGTTTCCTGCAACAAGTCCTTGGCTATTTCATTATCTCTTGTTAAAGTGATAGCAAAGGGTTTTAAAAACTCTGTGTTGTTAATAAGCAACTGGTTAAAATCTATCGTTGGCATTTTAAAAGTGTTTAAATGATTAGACAACAAAGTTAAACAATAATTTCTAAAACAAAACATTTTTTGTTTATTTTTTTTTATCAATTGTTAAACAGATTTAAAAAGCAAAAAGAAGGTGATATAAATAAGCAGTCACTGAAAAATCTTTTATAAGTCAGAGACAAACTGCATTACTTCGGCAAAGGTTTTTTTAAAATTGATGTGTGCAGGAATTTTCTTTTCGTAGTTATTAGTTAATAACCCGGATATAATAATAGGAGTGCCTTTAAATTTTTTTGTTATGTTACTAATGAATTTATCAAAATTAAAGTTGTGCCCCACAGCAGTAAGATGAGAATACAAGTAATCGGGCTTTTTTAAATTAACAACATATTCAACATCGTTTAGTGGAACATTGGCACCCAAATAAATGGTAGATACACCACGGCTTTTAAGTAAATAATACATAAACAACATACCCAATTCGTGATATTCACCTTCTGGTAAAAAAAGTAATACAGTTTTATTTACTCTTAAAGAAGTGACTGTTCCTTCAATACCTACTATTAATTTCTGACGAATTATATTGGTTACAAGGTGCTCCTGTGCAGGGTTTATGTGGTTGGTGAGCCACAAAATACCTATCTTTTCCATGTAAGGAAAAATGATTTGTGTAATGGTTCTTTCAATACCGCGGCCTCTTATATAATCATCTAAAATATCTTCCAGCTTCTCCATATCCAAATCCACCATGCATTGTATTAAATCGTTTACAATGCGTTCCTGCTGTGCCTGTAATTGCGTAAGTGACAAGATTTTATCCTTCACTTCTACTTCGCCCATTTTATCAATATGTGATATTTTATACCCGTATTTATTGAGCAGCGCAATATTGAGCACTTTTTTTAATTCATCGTTACTGTAATAACGGATGTTGGTATCAGACCGGCTGGGCTTTAAAAAATTATACCTCTGCTCCCAAATACGAATGGTATGAGCTTTTATACCCGATAAATTTTCAAGATCTTTAATGGTGAATGAGTTCATTTTACGTTAGTGTTTCTATTTGAATTAATAACAATATCAATTCATTATTGTTTAAAGATAAAGTAGAAAAGGTTAACAGAATTAGTATCAGAATAGTGCAATAAAATAATAAACCCGGCCAGATAAATGCCGGGTTGAAATAAATTTATATTTTTTTATTTATAACTGGGATGCTGTTAGCACAGTAGCGAACGGATTATACCAACAAAAAGTACCGTTGCAGACGTTATTAATTGTTTCAGCAATAACCCAATTAAACGACCTTTATTTATAATTTAACCCTTACAAAAAAATCCCTGTCTATATCCATAATTTCTGCCTTACCCTGCCATCCAACATTTCTAAATAATGTTTCTAGATCATTTTTTGAGTAATAATATAACGGGCAATTTCTCATTTTGTACCTAACTTTTCGCTGCCAGCCCAAAAAGCCTCCTGATTTGGGGAAACTCATCAATAACTCTTTGGTAACTTCTGATTCCAATTTTTTAAAAACATCCAATGGTGTTTTTATGTAGTCAAAAAAACCAACCAAAACAGCTGCGTCAAATTGTTGGGTAAATCTATGTTCAAGGTACCCGCTATGCACATAATTCACTTTACCCAGTGCTGCATAATTTTTTGTCTTTTCTTCGGCAAGAACCAGCATACTATCAGCAATATCAAGCCCTGTAACAGTTTTACCTGCTGCCAGCAATGCTTCGCAATAAACACCACCGCCACAGCCTACATCCAGTATTGTTTTAATTGCCGGGTTGGCAGCATACTTCAAAACAAGATCGTACCTCAACCGCATAGACCTGCGAAAATATTTGTCTAAAAATTTATCCCAGCCACTTCTTTTTTTTGTATGCCCGTAAATACTGTCAAAATCGGCAGCATAACCATCAAAAAAAGTTTCTACATCTTTTGTTTCTAAAACCGTGTAATTTTTGTTATTGTCCATTTGTTATTGGTTGTTTAAAATATCGGCTACTGTTGTACATTCAAAATCATTTAGCAATTGTTTTACTTTTTTTTCTGCAGAATATAAATTTACGTAATGGGTAAACCTTATTCGCCGGTTTATACCCGGAACTTTTGGTTGCTTTATGTCTAGCTCCCATGGATGTAAATAAAAAATGCTATGCCGCTCTTCCAGAATTTTCTCCATCTTTTCTTTAAAAAAAGTATAAGGTAATAATCTGAAGTAACCGCCGCCCACGCCAAAATCAAAATTAAAAACCTTGAGCGTACTTATCGGAAATTCCTGCATTCCGTTATTCAAATGCTGAATTTTTGGATTAAAACCTGGTATTCCTGTACGTTTTGCATCTCCAGGAAAAATACTGGAATCATAAGTAAATCCTTCTTCTTTTAAAATATCCAGGGCCCAAAGGCTTCTGGCATCTATGGAAAAATAGGGAGCTCTAAATCCGGAATATTTAACGCCAAAAGAATTAATTAATTGTTTGGACTTTTGCAACTCTTCTCTAAATGCCTGGGGTGTTAATTTGTATATGAAAGGATGAGAATAGGTATGGCAGGCAATTTCGTGACCTTCGCTAATTATTTCACTGATCATTTCAGGATGATCTTCTATCGTTTTTCCCAACAAAAAATAAGTTGCTTTTACATTGGCTTTCTGAAATAGCTCCAACAGTTTATAATGACCTATATGCAACCTCTTTTCCAGATTTTTCCATCTGTCAAAAGGGAGATCAATACCCTGATACCAATCTTCAAAATCAATAGTAAATGCAATTTTCATTACTGGATATTTCGATTGTAAATTTTTTGTAACTGCTGAGCCATTAAGCGCATATCCCAATACTGTATTACATGCTGATGGGAAATTTTACCGAACGATGCTCTTAGCGACGGTTGTAAAATTAACTGTTCTGTTTTGGATATTAATACATCTGCATTTGCCTGCGGCACAATAAAGCCAGATTTTTCATTTTCCAATACCTCTTCGGCTCCTTCTACCTCAAATGTTACTACCGGCACCTGCAACAAAGCTGCTTCTACAATAACCCTGGGCAAACCTTCTCTTAAGGAAGTAAAGATAAAAAGATCGCTGATGGATAGATACCTGGGAATATCTTTTTGATATCCCAAAAAAAAGATACTGCCAACAGGGATGCCTGAATTTTGAGCCAAAGTTTTGCAATCTGTTAGTAACTCACCTTCTCCAATCAGCAAAAATTTTAAACCGCTATACTTTTTTTGCAATGCGGCAAAAGCTTCTATGGCATACCGCTGTGCTTTTGAAAAAGAGAACCTGCCGACCGTTATCATCACTATATCTTCCTTATTAATGCCCAACGACTTTCGAAACAGCAACTTTTCTTCCTCCGTTTGAAGTGCCTGCCTCAGATAACCGCCAATATCAATACCACTTCTCACCACCTGAAAAGGGATATTTTTTCCAATGTTTTCTTTATGGTATTCCTCAATAGTATCATAGCCTACAGCAACAACAAGGTCTGCGCAGTGAATAGTTAATTTTTCGAGCAGGATAAAAAATTTTCTTTTCAGACTGCTCATTGGGTCATTAAAAGTTACTCCATGCAAACCATAAATTACATAAGGGCACCGGGCCAGCCATGCGGCCAGCTTGGTTATAAAACTGGCTTTTGTTTCGTGGGTGTGTACAATATCATACTTTTCTTTCCGGATAAGGCGGTAATAAAACCACAGTGCCTTTAAATCCTTTAATGGATGTATGGTGTT
>JAYUZL010000013.1:0-16387 GCA_043751875.1 Ferruginibacter sp. | reverse complement strand
TGAAAACGACCAGTTGCTCACCGGAATCACACGGGGTGATGGAGAAGTGGGTGATGATATTACACCGAATATAAAACAGATTCGTTCACTGCCATTAAGTGCAGCATTTTCAAAATATGGAATTGAAACAATTGAGTTTAGAGGAGAAGTACTCATTAATAAAAATAATTTTTCCAACTATAATAAAGGTTTGGTGGAGGAAGGGTTGGCACCAATGGCAAACCCCCGCAATGCAGCTGCAGGAACGCTCCGCATGAAAGACCCTGCGATTGTAAGTAAAAGAAATCTGGAGGCTTTTCTATATCATGTAAGTTACGCTGCAGTAGGCAATCAATCAAGTAACCAACAAACCGATCAACCATTTTCTAATACTCAATTTCCACTTCCTATCACCCACTCTGGCATGCTTGAAATGCTTTGGCAACTCGGTTTTAAATCTCCTAAAAAAGAAATGAAAGTCGTCAATGGTATTGAAGATGTAATAAAATATGTAAACGAGTTTGAGGCAGGGAGAGATGCACTTCCATACGAAATTGATGGCATGGTAATTAAGGTTAATGATTTAAATATGCAGGATAAACTGGGTATGACATCTCACCATCCACGCTGGGCAATTGCATTTAAATTTAAAGCAAGGCAGGCTACAAGTAAATTGTTGGGGGTAGAGTTTCAAGTGGGTCGAACAGGTGCAGTTACACCTGTTGCAAAGATCGCAGCGGCTCAGGTTAGCGGCGTTACCGTTACAAGTATTTCTATACACAACGAAGATTATATAAAAGAAAAAGATTTAAAAATTGGGGATACAATTTTAATAGAACGCAGTGGCGATGTAATACCGCAAATTGTAAAATCTTTGCTGGAATTACGTACCGGCGATGAAAAAGAAATTGTGTTTCCTAAAAATTGTCCTGTTTGTAAAGATGAATTGGTAAGACCTGACGGCGAAGCAGTATGGCGTTGTGTAAATATAAATTGCGAAGCACAGGTGGCAGAAAGAATTATTCATTTTGTTAGCAAAGATGCCATGGATATAAAAAGTTTTGGCGAAGCAAATGTGCGTAAATTTTATACATTGGGTTTACTTAAAGATGTACCAGGTATTTATGATTTAAAAGCTGATATGCTGGGAAATATAGAACGTTTTGGTATAAAATCTGTTACCAATTTAATTGAAGCTATTGAAGCATCTAAACAACAACCATTGCATCGGTTAATTTACGGCCTTGGTATTCGTTATGTGGGCGAAACAACAGCCAAAACACTAGCGCAAAATATTGTAGATATTTTTGAACTGGCAAATAAAACGGAAGATGAATTAAAGATGATGGATGATGTGGGTGTAAAAGTTGCTGACAGCATTGTAGCTTTTTTTAAAAATAAAGATAATGTTGAAATGCTGAAACGTTTACAGGAAGCGGGATTACAAATGAAATCTCAACTAAAAGAAAAGATAGAAGGCGGTTTAACAGGGCAAACATTTTTATTTACCGGTACGTTATCTAAGTTAAAAAGAAACGAAGCAGAGGCAATGGCTGAAATGTTGGGTGGAAAAATTTTAAGTGGTGTAAGTAGTAAATTAAATTACCTGATTGTTGGGGAAGACGCAGGAAGCAAGTTGGAAAAAGCAAAAAAAATAGCTACCATACATATAATTAGTGAAGATGAATTTATAAAACTGGCTTCCCAAATCCATTCCGGTGGAGGGACTTAAGTTTTGAACACTATGAAGGAATTTTATCTTTCTGGTTGATTAAATGACGATAACAATAAAAATTTTATGATAGAAAAATCCACACTTCAATTTCTTACAGATTTAAAGAAGAATAATACAAAAGAATGGTTTGATGCCAACAGGAAAAGATATGAATCTGCAAAAGAAGATGTTCAAACTATTACAGGCGAGCTTATAAAAGCCATCGGCTTGCATGATGAAGATATTGCACAACTTCAGGTAAAGGAATGTACATTTAGAATAAACAGGGATGTGCGTTTTTCTAAAAATAAAGCCCCTTATAAAAGCAATATTTCTGCTATTTTTTCTAAGGGTGGAAAGAAGGCGGACACAGCAGGTTTTTATGTGCATATTGAACCTGGGGCCGCATTTGTGGCTGCTGGTTTTTGGAACCCTGAAGCAAAAAAACTGGCAAGTGTGCGCCAGGAAATAGATTATAATTTAGGTGAATGGAAAAATATTTTATCTGCTAAAAAATTTAAGCAGCATTTTACAGAAGGACTGTCAAAAGAAGACACGTTACAACGCCCACCAAAAGGATATGATGAAGAAAACCAGGCCATTGAATATTTAAAATTGAAGAGTTTTATTGTAAGTAAAAAAATTACAGATGCTGAACTGCAGGATAAAAATTATATTAAAAATATTGTCAGCATTTTTATAGCAGTAAAACCAATGCTTGATTTTTTAAATACGGCAGAATGATTTTAAATTACTCCCCAACTCATCTCGCCATTCTTTTCATCTTTCAATAAAATCCCAATTTCTTTTAGCTGGTTTCTTATTTTATCAGAAGTAGCAAAATCTTTTTTTGTTTTTGCCTCTTTGCGCATCTTTATTAAAAGATCTAACACATTGCTCAGTTTACCATTGTTAATTTCATTGTCTGCCCTTAACCCAAAAACATCTGTTAAATAAATGGTCATTTGTGTATTAAAAAACTTAAACGTTTCTTGCGTAATTGCGCCAACTGCAATCAAGCCATCTTTAAAAGAATTTATAATTGGCACTAGTTCAAACATATTGGCCAGTACTTTTGCTGTATTAAAATCATCGTTCATACTCTCATCAAAGCCATTTAAATATTTTAATACTTTTTCTTCCAGTTCAGAATCTGTTTCGCCTGGAGAGTAAATTATTTTTTGCAAAGTTTCATAAGCATCCCATAAACGCTTTAACCCTTTTTCTGATGCCTGCAAAGCTTCATTGCTAAAATCAAGTGTGCTCCTGTAATGAGTTTGCAGCATAAAGAAACGCACCGTCATGGGTGAATACGCCTTGTCCAGCAAAGGGTGCGAGCCGGTAAACAATTCCTGCGGTAAAAAGCCATTACCCAACGATTTGCTCATGCGTGTGCCATTTACGGTAAGCATGTTTGTATGCATCCAAATTTGGGCAGGACTTTCATTAAAGCAGGCTTCATTTTGTGCGATCTCGTTTGTGTGGTGTGTGGCGGCAAGATCCATCCCACCACCATGCAAATCAAATTTTTTGCCTAAATATTTATTGCTCATTGCAGAGCATTCAATATGCCAGCCGGGGAAGCCCATGCCCCATGGACTCGGCCATTGCATAAGGTGTTCGGGTTTTGCTTTTATCCACAATGCAAAATCCAGTCTGCCCCTTTTTTCATCTTGTCCGCCAAGGTCTCTGGTTCCCTCCAGCAGGTCTTCCATTTTTCTGTTTGTAAGAATGCCGTAAGGTTTTTCTTTGCTGTATTTTTCTACATCAAAATATATAGTCCCATTTACTTCGTAGGCATAACCATTTGTAAGTATTTCCTGCGTCATCGTTATTTGTTCACTAATATGTCCTGTGGCCGTGGGTTCTATGGTTGGTGGCAAATTATTAAAGATTTGCATTACATCGTGAAAACCCAAAGTGTAACGTTGTACAATTTCCATGGGTTCCAGTTGCTCAAGCCTTGCTTTTTTGCTGAATTTATCATCGCCTTCATCACGGTCACCTTCCAAATGCCCGGCATCTGTAATGTTGCGCACATACCTCACTTTATAACCCAGTTGGCGCAGGTAGCGGTAAATAATATCAAAAGAAATGAACGTACGGCAGTTGCCCAAATGCACATCGCTGTACACTGTTGGTCCGCAAACATACAAACCAACATAGCCCTCTTCCAGCGGTTTAAAAGGCTCTTTTTTTCGGGTAAGTGTATTGAAAATTATTAATGACATTTTTTATTTTTTAGCCATGCAAAGAAGCAGCAATGTGAAACTTCATTGGCGTCGCACATTTCATCTTCAAATAAATACCTGCCTGCCGGTAGGCAAGTTTAGCTTTTATTACGTTGTAAGATTTGCAAATATATTTAAACTAGCAGAAAAATGAATATTGTTATATGGAAGTACGACAATAATTACTTGCCTTTTTGCATTGATTGAACATCTGCAATAATAGGAAAATGATCACTGAGTTTTTTCTTTATTCTTACAAACTGTTCCACCATCATTTTGTTATCAACAAAAATATTATCTATTCGAAGCGTTGGTGATATAGAAGAAAATGTCCTTCCAATACCCGTACCTTTTTCTGCATAAGCGTTTTTTAAACCTTTGCCAATGGTATTATAGGCGTAGCTGTTGGGTACATCATTAAAATCGCCACACACAATTACTTTGTAAGGGCTTTCATTCATCGACTTTTTTACTCTTTCGCTTTGCAGTTTTCTCTTTGCAAAACCGGTTTTAAATTTTGAAATGATGTTTTTTGATTTCTCAATATCAATTTCCCCTTTCATTGTTGGATCTTCTATATACTGGCGGCTTACATCGCTAAACTTTAGGGACTGTAAGTGAATATTAAATACCCTGAAAGTATCATTATCTGTTGCCACATCTATACTTTGAAATATTGAATTGTAATTAAGTTCAGGAGGGCTGTATGTATATTTTTGTATGATGGGAAACCTGCTGAATGTTATAATTCCATAATGGTGCTTACCATCAAAATCATCTCTTTTATCATATGAATAATAATAGTTTTGATAATTTAAATCTTTGGCAATACGGGGTACATAATTAATAGCTGTAGAGTCTATATCCCCTCCTACCATTTCCTGAAAACAAGCTACGTCAGGTGAATATTTATTTATCAGATCGAGCATTTCCTTTTTTCTTTCAGGATGTGTCTTGTGTTCTAAAATATCAAAATGTTCTACGTTCCAGCTCATTACCCGAATGCTGTTTGGCAGCTTTGCAATTTTAAATTCTTCACTTTGTTTAATTTTTATAATTTGTCCCAGAGGATTCCAGGCTAACGCAACTGTAATAAGACTTATAAAAATAAATTTTGTCTTTGCAAAAAGCCAAAAAACGATAAATATCACTAACAATAAAAAGAAGTACAAAGAGGCAATCGTAAGTAAACCAAGAAACCAATAAGTAGTAGGGTTAAAATAAGATGCATAACAGCCAAGCAGAAAAAGCAATGCAATACCAATATTGCATAATACAAAAAATCCTTTTGTAAATCTTCTTAAAAAACCTGCCATTTATTAAAGATATAGCATTGTTAAAAGCAATTAACATAAACATTTCATAATAGATATTAATTTTATACTGCTGGCATTATTTTCCATAATAGTCATTAAATAATTAAAAACTAAAATTAATTGCCATGAAAAAAATATTACTCCCCGTATTAGCAACTACTTTTTTGTTTGCCGCATGCAGTACAAAAAAGAAAGATAGTTTAGATACTGAAAACAGAATTGTATTTACAGATACAGCTGCAAAAAACAATGCAAATGCATCTACCGATGTTGGTAAAAAAGATACAACACCGATTGTAATAGGAAATAAGGTGGCGCCACCTAAAGTGCAGGTAAGAACAATTACAAAAGTTGTAAAGGTTTATGAAAAGCAACCTGCTCATAAAGTAGTTAAACCCGAAGCGCCTCCGGTGATAGAAAAAACTACCACTTCTACAACCACAACTACAGGAACAAATACAGGTGCGGGTACAGGTACAACACCGGGTCCTGAAAAGAAAAAAAATACGGGATGGAGTGATGCTGCTAAAGATGCTACTATTGGTGGTGTTGGCGGTGCGGTTATAGGTGGTGTAATTGGTAAGGGTGGAAAGGGTGCAGTTATAGGTGGAGTTATTGGTGCAGCCGGTGGTTATATATTAGGAAGAAAGAAAGACAGAAAATCTGGAAGGGTAGATACTGTAAAATATTAAATTTTTATTGAAAGACAAGCGACCGCCATTTAGCACGGTCGCTTTTATATTAGTTTTTTAAATTGATTCATCCTCGGCAGCTTTCTTTAAAAAAGTTTTTTCTTCGTCGGTTAAAAAGTGATATCCTTTCTGGTTTATTTTATCCAGTATCTCATCTACTCTTTTTTGGGTAACATTGGTAGTTTTGGTAAATGGTTTTCTTGTACCGCTGTTATAAAATATATCACTTTCTTCTTTATTTTCTGGTATTATTTTGGGATCAAAAAGTGTAATAAATTTACTGTAAAGACTGTTCATCCATACACTGCCGTCTTTCCCTTTTCTTAAAAATAAAACAAACACAAAGCCTGCTGCTGCACCACCAAGATGCGACAAACTGTATGCCGCACTAAAACCGGCAACATTGGCAAAATCTATTAAAATGTAAAGTGTCATCAACACCCAAATTGGAATACCATTTCTTATTTGTGTAAAAAAACGATAATTAGGCTCAAGCGTAGTAGTTGCCATTGCTACCGCCATTACGCCCGCATTAGCACCAAACAAACCTGCACTTGCACGCATGGTGGAAAGCGGTGGTAAAACATAATGAGACAATATAAAAAATAATGCCCCGGCTAACCCACCATAAATGTATACAGGAATAATTTTATCGTTGCCCGCCATTTGCTGTAAAATATAGCCAAATGCCCAAAGCCAGATCATGTTGCTGATTCCTCTGATTATACCCCCGCCGGTTTCTGTAAACATGTAACTTAAAATCGTCCAGGGTTTTTCTGAAAGTCGGGTTAGGCTTGCAGGCAACTCAAACCACTGCACGATATGTGTATAAAAAAATTCAGGTGTCTTTTCTCCAACAAACATGCCTACTTGTATAACCATTAATACTAAAAAAAAGATAACGTTTATGGCAAACAAGGCCATCAGCGCATTTCCATCGGAACCCAAAGTAAAGCGGCTGCGGTTTCTTTGTCTAAATTCATGTCGGTGATTACGGTCAGTTTCTCCCATTATTAAATTTTATTGTGTAAAAGTACAAAGGGAACTTGAGTAATAAACGTAGTTTAAGGAAATAATAAATGAGGAGAATGCAGATTAATACCTTTTATTATTTTCTCTGTTTTGAAAATATACAATAAGAAATCCCGTTAATGCTCCGCCAATATGTGCAAAGTGGGCTACATTATCACCGGGTCTGCCTGCAATACCGCTAAAAATATCAATAGCAATAATACCAAGTACCGCCCATTTTGCTTTGATAGGAATTGGTATTGGAATAATCATCATTTCTGTATTTTGAAAAAGATACCCAAAGGCAGCAACAATACCCATTATTGCACCTGAAGCACCCACTGTTGCGTTCATCCTTAATGCTTCCTGGTACTGTACAACTTGCTCATAACTCATCGTCATTTTATCGAATATTCTAAAATCATAAGCATAGCTTATTAGCTGTACAACAGCAGCACCAATACCACATATAAAATAAAATATAAGGAATCGTTTTGCTCCCCACATTCTTTCAATGTTAGCGCCAAACACATAAAGGGCAAACATGTTAAAAAACAAGTGCATAAAGCTGCCATGCATAAACATGTGTGTAATAATTTGCTGCAACCCAAATACATCAGATTTGTAATGGTGCAGCGCAAAAAGATCTGTAACCTTACTTTCGCCGGCTAAGCCACCGAAAGTAATTTGTGCAACAAACACAATCACATTTATGATAATTAAATTTAAAACTGCAGGGGTTGGCGTTTGAAAACCGCCGCTTGATCTGTTGAATGCCATTTGCTGTTTTTTATTTTGTTTAAGCTACGATCTTCAATGATTATGCCTTTTATTTTACCTGCCATTTAGGCTTTTAAAACTAGCCTGGCCACACATTCAATATGATGTGTATGCGGAAACATATCTACCGGCTGCGCTTTTTGAACATTGTACTTTTCGCTTAGTAAAAGAATATCTCTTGCCATGGTGGCGGTATTGCAACTTACATATACAATAACCGGTGCAGCTATTTCCAATAATTTATTTACCAGTTTTTCATGCATTCCTGCTCTGGGAGGGTCTGTAATTACAACATCAGGTCTGCCATGTTCTGCAAAAAAAGCATCGTTGCATATTTTGATTACATCTCCTGCAAAAAAAGCAGCATGTTCAATATTATTATTGGCTGCATTTTTTTTAGCATCTTCAATGGCATCTTCAATCAACTCAACCCCAATAATTTTTTTTGCAAGCGGACTCACAAAAATGCCGATACTGCCGGTGCCGCAATACAGATCGTACACAATTTCTTTACCGGTAAGTGCTGCAAAATCTCTTGCAATACTGTATAGCTTTTCAGCCTGTTTTGTATTGGTTTGAAAGAAAGATTTAGGACTTATGATGAACTCAAATTTTTCAAGCTTTTCCGTTACATACCCTTTCCCAAAATAAAGCTGTGGAGTAAGATCGTAAATGGTATCGTTCCATTTTGGGTTTATGGTGTAAAGCAAAGTTGTTATCTCCGGTACTTTTGCAAGTAATGCATCCAATACGATTTTGGTATTTTTTTCATCTTCACAATTTATACAAAGGTTTACCATTAACTCCCCGGTTGTGCAAAAACGAACTATTAAATTTCTTAACCAACCCTTGTGTTCTTTTATGTCGTAAAAAACAAAATTATTTTCCATTGCGATCTCGCGCATGCCATTTCGTATGCGGTTGTTTACTTCATCCATCAAAAAACATTCAAAAATATTGATAGTTTTATCAAAAACTCTTGGTGCATGAAAGCCAAGCGAATCCTGTTGCAAAGCAATATTTTCTTTTCCTATTTCTTCAGCCGTGAGGTATTGTTTATTACTGAATGTAAACTCCAGTTTGTTTCTGTAAAAAACCTGTTCGTCTGCACCAACAATCGGCAGCATAACTGCTCCGGTAACTTTTCCTATCCTTGCCAGGTTCTGTTCTGCTTCCTGCTGTTTATATTGTAATTGTTTACTGTAAGGCAACATTTGCCATTTGCAACCACCACAAACACCAAAATGCATACAAAAAGGCGTTACTCTATCTGCCGAAGGTGTAATGATTGTTAAAACCCTGGCCTCAGCAAAATCTTTTTTATTTTTTGTGAGGAGAAGGTCTACCACATCACCTGGAACTGCACCTTCAGTAAAAATTACTTTTCCATCCAGCCTCGCTATTGCTTTTCCTTGGGCAGCATAATCTGTTATGGCAATATTTTCTATCGTTATTCTTTTTTTCTGTTTTCTCACAAAGCAAAAATAGTATTTAATGCTGCAAACACTGTTTGTTAAAAATGATTAAACTTTTGTGTGTCTATATCTTTATCCGCTTCGTCTTACCCTTATTTTAAATATATTTGTTAATATTTTATAACAAACTAATGAAAACTTTTTTATCCTTTTTTATCTGCATCACAAGTTTTATTTATACAGGAGCACAGGGTCATCAAATAAATCTTCAAAGCAACTACAAATCAGGCATTGTATACCTAACGTATTACATGGGCAAAAATTTTATTTTGCAAGATTCTGCAGCTGTGAGCAACACGGGTAAATCAGTTTTTAAATCTACCCAAAAATTACCTGCTGGTATTTATGTTTTGGTGTTTCCGGGCAAAAGGTTAACGGCTGATTTTTTAATTGATAAAGAACAAATTATTTCCATAAATGCAGATACAAATCACCTTGATAAAATTATAATAACAGGCTCGCCGGCCAACGTCATTTTTAAACAATACCAGGGTTTTGTAAATGTAAAAGGAAAACAACTGCAGGAAGCGAAAACAAAGTTTACCCTGGCTAAAAATGTGATAGATTCTGCAAAGCACGAAACTGCTTATAAAAAATACAGTAAGGATTTAAATGATTATAGGTTAGCTATAGTTAGGGATAAGCCAACATCTATGATGGCGGTTTTGTTAAACGCACTGAGAGAACCTACTTACCCAACAAAAGTTGCAATTACGCACCAGGATTCTTTAGACAATTATAATTTTTACAAGCAACATTACTGGGATGGGATCAGCTTTATGGATGATAGAATTATTCGTTCTCCATTTTTTTTACCAAAGCTGGAAACATATTACAGAGAGGTGATGCCACAATCATCTGACAGTTTAATTAAAGATATTGATTACAAATTGTTGCTAGCACGAACAAATCCTGAAATGTATAAGTTTTTGTTGAACTGGTTTACTGACGAATATATTAGTCCAAAATATATGGGGCAGGATGCAGTTTTTGTACATCTTTATGAGCAGTACCACAGCAAAGGAGTTACCACATGGCTTAACGAAAAACAGCACGATGCAATTACCAAAAGGGCATTTATGGTGATGGCAAATCTTATTGGTGAAAAAGCTGCCGACCTTGATTTTGTTGATGTGAACGGAAAGTCATCTGCCCTTTATGATGTAGATGCAGCTTATACTGTAGTAATTTTTTGGGATCCCACATGTGGGCACTGTAAACATGAACTACCAAGAGTAGATTCGTTGTATAGAGCAAGCTGGCAGCAAAAAAATGTAAAGATTTATGCAGTGCTTTCTGAACCGGAAAAACTTAAAAGCGCATGGATCAGTTACATAAACGAGCATAAAATTGCTGACTGGGTAAATGTTTATCAAAGCAAAGAATCTTTGGAACTGGAGAAAAAAGAACAAAGACCATCGTACAGACAGTTGTATGATGTTGTGGTTACACCTACACTATATCTTTTAGATAAAGACAAACATATCATAGCAAAGAAGCTTACGCTTGAGCAAATAAATGATTTGCTTGAAGTAAAAATAAAAAAGGGATAAAACCTACATATACCACCAACACTAATTTTATTTCATGAAAAAAAATTACATCCTTGCTGTCTTTTTTTTATTTGCGGGTAAAACTTTTTGTCAACCTCTTTTTACTTATGGGAACAATGTAACGAGCAAAGAGGAATTTTTAAGAGCTTATAATAAAAACAAACCTGTAACAACTGATAAAGAAAAAGCCATTCGTGAATACCTTACCCTTTACACCAATTTTAAATTAAAAGTAAAAGCGGCAAAAGACTTAAGGCTGGATACACTTTCGCAGTTAAAATATGATGTTCAAAATTTTAGAGACCAGATAGCAGATAACTATTTGAACGACGAATCACTTTTACAGAAACTTGTAAAAGAAGCTGCGGACAGGTCTTCAAAAGACATACACATATTATACTTTACGGTGCCCATTTCCGAAAAAGCGACTCCTGCTGATACATTAAAAGCGTACACTGCTGCAAAAGAATTATACAGATTATTAAAAACCGGTGCAACAAATTATGCAGAAATAGTAACGAATATTTCCGGGAAAATGTCTCCTGCAAATTACAGCGATGCCGGTTATATTTCTACGTTCTCCTTACGATATGATATTGAAAATATTATTTATAACACACCTGTTGGAAATGTTAGTGAACCTTTTAAAAATAGCAAAGGATATAATATTTTTAAAGTAACGGATGTAAGGGCTGATGTGGGGAAATGGAAAGTTGCACAGATTCTCTTTGCTTATCCACCCAACGCTGATTATAACACAAAACTCGAAATAAAATTAAAGGTAGATTCGGTATATGGTCTTTTACAAAAAGGATTGTCTTTTGCAGATGCTGCGAAAACTTTTAGCGATGATAGAATGACTTATATTAATGGAGGAGAGTTGCCCGAGTTCATCACAGGAAAATTTAATATGGCTTTTGAGAACAATGTTTTTGGCTTGAAAACAGACAATAGTATTTCCAAACCATTTGAAACCGATTTCGGTTATCATATTGTAAAAAGGCTTAGCAACACAGTTTTACCAACGAACCTTAATGATGCCGATTTTTTGATGGGAATAAAACAAAAAGTGCAGCTTGACCCTAGAATAAATACGGTAAAAGAAAAATTTGTAAAAAATATTACAGTTAAGACAGGCTTTAAAAAATCTGCGGGCGTTAGCGATGTTTTGTTAGTAAAGTTTGCAGACAGTATACTTAAAAATCCAGGTTTAGATATCGAAAAATTTCGTCCGTTAAGCAATAAAGTTATTTTTACTTTTAAAGACGGTGCAGGCATTAAAGGAAGTCAATGGCTTCAATACGTAAAAGATAATAATGTAGAGGCAACAGGTAGAAACAATGTAGAATTGATACATGCCTTTACTTCGCAAAATATTTTAAATTACTATAAAAAAAATCTTGAAAAATATAATGTTGATTTTAAATACCAGATGCAGGAATTTTTAGAGGGCAATATGCTTTTTGAAATTATGGAAAGAAATGTTTGGAGTAAAGCGGGAGCGGATTCTGTAAACCTTCTAAATTATTATATTGCTAAGAAAATCAGCTATAAATGGAAGGAAAGTGCGGATGTAATTATTTTCAACTGTACAAACGAAACCGTTGCTGCAGAGGCCATATCTGCTTTGAAAAATAATAAATATTGGAAAGAAATTGCAGAAAAAAGTAATAGCCAGGTACAGGCTGATAGCGGACGTTTTGAAATTGAACAATTGCCAGCATCAAAGATGCAGGGAGAAGACTTTTCGCTTGTTATTAAAAATACTGATGGAACAGCAACATTTGTAAAGTTTATTAAAATTCATGCTGCAGATGAACAGCGAAATTTTTTAGAAGCAAGGGGCCTTGTTATTAATGATTATCAAAATATCTTAGAACAAAAGTGGGTAGCGAGTTTAAGAAAAAAATATCCTGTAGTGGTAAATGAGGCTGTGTTAAAATCAATATTATAAAACTCGGGTTTATATTTTTAACGAAGGGGCTTTCTTATTATTCGAATGGCATATCACCTTGTAATGATTCCTAATTTAAAAATTTAGTAAGATTTATTTTTCCTACCAATTAGATCATTAATAAAAGTATAGCCTCAGAAATCCGCAGATCAATCTTCTAATTTCTGAGGCTATGATACAGTGTTTAAAATATTTCCACTTTTTTATAAAGTTTATTGAAGTGATTTTTAAATTACGAGACAGTTTCTTCTTTGTTACATAAGTTTTTTTACAACATCTGCTATCAAAACCGGTTTGCCCAAAGTATAATAATGTAACGCAGGGACTCCGGCTTTTTTTAGCTCAATTGATTGGTATAATAACCATTCTGCACCAATCTTTTCAACATCAGCATCTTCTTTGCATTTTAATATTTCGTTTGATAATGCAGTTGGTAAATCAATATGAAAAATCTTTGGTAAAACAGTTAACTGTTTTTTATTGAAGATGGGCTTTAGCCCCGGTATTATCGGCACATGAATTCCTGCAGCACGGCATGCATCAACAAAAGCAAAATACTTTGCATTGTCAAAAAACATTTGTGTTACAATATAATCTGCACCTGCATCTACTTTGTTTTTAAGATACTGAAGGTCTGTATCCATATTGGGCGCTTCAAAATGTTTTTCAGGATAGCCTGATACACCCACACAAAACTTTGTACTTGCTGTGTTTTTTAGATCTTCTTCCTGGTACAATCCAGCATTTAAATCCTGCACTTGTTTTATAAGATCTATTGTATAATTATGCCCACCTGGTTCAGGTTCAAAATTGGCTTCATTTTTTGCAGCATCACCTCTTAGTAGCAATACATTGTCTATTCCTAAGTAATCTAAATTAATTAGCGCATCTTCCGTTTCTCCCACACTAAAGCCTCCACAAATAATATGTGGCACAGTATCAACATTGTATTTGTTCATAATGGCAGCACAAATAGATTCTGTACCTGGACGCTTACGAACGACTACTTTTTTAAAATTACCATCAGCTGTTTTTTTAAATACATGTTCACTACGGTGGTAGGTAACATTTATAAAAGCCGGCTTCATTTCCATCAGTGGATCTAAATGGCTGTAAAGTGATTGAATTCCTTTACCTTTTAATGGCGGTAAAATTTCAAAAGAAAGAACGGTCTCTTTTGCGTTATTTAAGTGTTCTGTAACTTTCATGCAGTTGTTTAATGGGTACAAAGATAATGATTAACAAAAAACCTTCCATAATTTGTAGTGTATTAGAACTTAAAAAAAGGACTTCTATGTTTACGTTTTACGGTAATGAAATATTCATAGGCATTGGTTTTAAAAAAAATTATTGATATCAAAATAATTAAATAATGAGTAGGTAAATACAATTTATTATCACGGTATTTTATAGTTGTTAAAAAAAGTGCGGTTTTAAAATTTAATGCTTTCTAACTTACCTTTACCATACATGAGCATTGTAATTCAAACAAAAAATCTGGTAAAACGATACGGCAGCCGTACAGTGGTTAACGACGTTTCTTTTAATGTAAAACAAGGAGAAATTGTTGGGTTGCTTGGGCCAAACGGTGCAGGAAAAACAACTTCTTTTTATCAGGTTGTTGGGTTGGTAAAACCAGATGAAGGAGAAGTATTTTTAAACGACATCAATATTACAAAACTGCCCATGTTTAAGCGTGCACAAATGGGTATTGGTTATTTGCCGCAGGAAGCAAGTGTGTTTAGAAAATTAAGTGTGGAGGAAAATATTATGGCTGTCCTCGAAATGACCAAGCTAAAAAAATCTGAGCAAAAATTAAAACTGGAAACTTTGCTGGATGAATTTCGCCTGCAGCATGTTCGTAAAAATAATGGTGATACTTTAAGCGGTGGCGAAAGACGAAGAACAGAAATAGCTAGAGCCCTGGCAGTTGATCCTAAATTTATTTTGCTGGATGAACCTTTTGCAGGCGTAGATCCTATAGCGGTAGAAGATATTCAGGAGATAATAGCTAAACTTAAATATAAAAATATCGGCATTCTTATAACAGATCATAATGTAAATGAAACACTATCAATCTGCGACCGTGCATATTTGTTAATTGATGGTAGTATTTTCAAACACGGGACTGCAGAAGAACTTGCCGGAGATGAGCAAGTTCGCCGTTTATACCTCGGCAAAAACTTTGAATTGAAACGTAAGGATTATCTGCATGAGCAGGCTGCGTTATGAAATTATAATGGGTAGAAATTGTATATTTAATAAGGATTTATTATAGGACTAACTTATGCTGATATTGAATTGATTAATGAGGAGGACTTAGGGCTTGCTCGTAAGTATATCATAGGAGACGATGAAGTAAAAAAACTACACTTAAATATTCTTGTAGATAGAGGCTTCTATAATCTCTGCATAAACGAAACCATACAATCTCAATTAGATTTACCATTTTTAGAAAAAAGAAAAGGTCAGTTGGCAGACGGAAGTAATAAAGAATATGATTTGGTTGGTCCATTTGTATTAAAGTTTAAAATAGACAAACCGTTTGTAATGCGCTAGTGTTGCAAGGTGATAATCAACCTTTACTTGGCGCTATCCCTTTAGAAGATATGGATGTTTTAATCCATCCCTTAAAGCAAGAATTAATTGTAAATCCTGAGCACCCTTATTATGCTCACATGAAAATAAAATAGCTTCCAACGTTTTCTTTGTTAAAGAATTCCTAATATTAATTTATTTTGATAAACGGTAACTATTTCAACAGCTTGTACGTTTAGTTTCGTATATGGGTTAATTTTTTAACCTAACGTGTTTTAACTAAACTTTTTTTAATGAAACTTTTACTTCAATCTCTGTTATTCTTAATGAGTTTTGCAGTTTGTGCCCAAAACCAACCAATTTTACAGAAAAAAAGTATAACTATAAAAAAAACTACTGAAACCATAAAATTGGATGGGGATATAAATGATGCAGCTTGGAAAAATGGAGCCATTGCAGATAAATTTACAGAGTTTCAACCTACACCTTTTACTGCTGAGCGGCCCGGAAATGAAACACAGGTCTACTTTCTGTATAACAATGAGGGTATTTATATAGGTGGATATTTACACGAAAAAACAAAAGACAGTATAGCCTCAGAACTAACGGGAAGAGATGGATTTGGCAACAACGATTATATAGAAATTGTTTTTGATACCTACAACGACAAACAAAATGGATTTGAATATTTTCTCTCGCCGTTAAATGAACAATACGATGCAAAAGTAGCCTCAAACAGCAATGGCAATAATGAAGACTTTGCATGGAATGCTGTTTGGCAAAGTGCAACCAAAATTCACGAAGATGGCTGGAGTTTCGAAATGTTTATACCATACTCTGCTATCAGGTTTGGTAAAAAATCGATACAAGATTGGGGCTTGAATATCGTTAGACAAAGGAAAAAAAGCGGACAGAAATTAACATGGCAAACCATTGACCCTATTGTAAACGGTTTTCTTACACAGGAAGGAAGTATAAATGGTTTCGAAAATATTAAACCGCCGGTTAGGCTTCAATTGTCACCTTACTTTTCCTCTTATTATAATTTAAATGGCAATGCAGGTCCCGATGAAAAAAAATCAGAAGTGCTGTTTAACGGTGGGATGGATGTAAAATATGGTTTAAACCAGGCTTTTACTTTAGA
>JAYUZL010000012.1:0-14872 GCA_043751875.1 Ferruginibacter sp. | reverse complement strand
AGGAAAAGTACAGCAACTTTAACGTGGTTTTAACCGGTGGTAATTCTTCGTATTTTGCCGGGCAGCTTAAAACCCGGATATTTGCCGACCATAATTTTTTATTTAAAGGAATGTATGCACTTAGCCAACTCAACAACTGCGGTAATTAAAAGAATTACACTTTTTATTTCTATAAGTTTTATTTACACATTCGCATCAGCCCAGGAAAACTCCCCTTACTCCCGTTATGGTATGGGTGATATTGTTCCATCTCAAAATGTTGTAAGCCGCAGCATGGGCGGCATCACCGCTGGTTTTATAGATTCGGTAGGTTTTATTCCTTATAATGTTTTAAACGGGGTTTTAAATTTTCCTTCTTCTTCTATCAACTTATCTAATCCGGCAGCGCTGGGCAGCTTAAATACAACCATTTTTGATGTTGGTGGCGAGGTTGACGTACGTACATTGAAGAATAACAATGCTCCACAGAAATACACTGCTACCAATACACTTATTTCCTACATCCAACTTGGTTTTCCCGTTACTCCAAAAAAGATGCTGGCAAAAGGAAATCATATAAATATTGCTTTTGGTCTTCGCCCGGTTACCCGCATAAATTATAAAATCCTTGCAGATAAATATCTTGCAGGCATCGACAGTGTTAATACTCTGTATGAAGGTACAGGCGGCATAAGCCAGGCAAACTTTAGTACAGGAATAAAAATTAAAAATTTTAGTTTTGGTGCAAGTACAGGTTATGCTTTTGGCAACAGGCAGAACAGCACAAAACTTGCATTAATCAATGATTCAATTCGTTACAAGCAATCTAACACGCAAGCTGATGCACGTTTTGGTGGTTTCTTTTTAACATTAGGTGTACAATATGGTATCCGTTTACCAAATAAAAACGTTTTGCGCCTTGGTGTATCAACCAATCTCCAGCAGAACTTAAAAGGGAAAAGAAATAACATAAACGAAACTTTCGTGTATGACAATAACGGAAGCAGTGTTGCTATAGATACTGTTACAAATTCAATAGATCAACCGGGAACAATTACTTTACCTGCAACTTACACCGTAGGTTTTACATACACCACAAAACACTGGATAGTTGGTGCTGACGTTGATTATGCACAATGGTCAAAATACAGATATTTTGGTACAAAAGATGCCGTTCAAAATAATACCACCTTACATTTAGGTGCACAATATTTTCCGGCTGATCCCAACACCTTATCTTCAAAATACTGGAAATTTGTAAAATACCGTGCAGGATTGTATTTTGGTAATGATTATGTAAAACTAAACAATACAAACAGGCCTGATTATGGACTTACGTTGGGTGCTAGTTTGCCTTTAACCTCTTTTCAAAGATTACGTTTAGGTGATTTTGTTACTTTAAATACAGGATTGGAATTTGGGCAACATGGAAACAAACAAAACCAGAGTTTAAGGGAAGGTATTGTTAGGTTCAATTTTGGAATATCAATGAGCGCAAGTTGGTTCCAAAAGAGCAAGTACAATTAATTGTATTTAGATTTCTATAAAATGAAAAATTATAAAATCCATAATAACATTTTAGCAGCCTTTTTAACCGGCTGCTTTTTTTTATGCGCTTGCGAGAATGATGTAAATGAGGTTAACAATCTTAATAAAAAAACCGGCAGTACCGAAGAAGCAACTTTTATAAAAATAAATTATACTGTTAGCGGCAAAGCAAAAGCCATACTCACAGCCCCGCTTATGTTGCATGTAGAAGATTCTACAACATATTATGAATTTCCTAAAACCCTGTATGCAGAATTTTATAATTTAGACCAGGTAAAAGAGAGTAAACTAACAGCGCTATATGGTAAATATAAAGATGGTGAAAGCCTTATTTATTTGAGAGACAGCGTAAAAATAATAAATATGCTAAAAGGCGATACCATTTATTGTGATGATTTATACTGGGACAGAAACCGTAGAGGTGTTGAATTTTATACAAATAAAAAAGTACGCATTCGCCAAAAAGATGGTCAGTACATGAACGGGACAGGCATGGAAGCCGATCAGGGGTTTAAAAATTACCACATGCTGCATCCCAACGGTGTCATTAATGCAAAAGGAGATGGTTTTCCGCAATAAGAGACATATTCATCCCAGAAAAAGGACTACACAATACAATAACTGTATAGAAACAAATATCTTACAGCGCATTCATTAGATCTAAATCTACATATTACAAATCACTCGTTTAAATTTTATTATGGAATATCGTCGCCTTGGCCGTTCAGGTCTTCAATTAAGCGTTTTGTCTTTTGGAAGTTGGGTGAGTTTTAGCAGGCAAATAAATGATAAAACTGCTGATGAATTAATGGGACTTGCATACGATAGCGGTATCAATTTTTTTGACAATGCAGAAGCATATGCTCTGGGCGAAAGTGAAAAAATGATGGGGCGCATTTTAAAGAAAAAAAAATGGGACCGCACTTCTTTTGTAATATCATCTAAAGCATTTTTTGGCTGGCATGGCGCTGAAAATAAACCCAATCAAACCGGCAACAGCCGCAAGCATTTAACCGAAGCCTGTAACGAAGCTTTGCAGCGGATGCAGGTAGATTATCTGGATCTTTTTTATTGCCACAGGGCAGATAAAAATACACCAATAGAAGAAACGGTACGTACTATGAATACGCTTGTACAGCAAGGAAAAATTTTGTATTGGGGCACAAGCGAGTGGACAGGAGTAGAAATTATGGAGGCACATAGAATTGCAGAAAAGTATGGTTTAATTGGCCCAACCATGGAGCAGGCACAATACAATTTATTTGAAAGGGATAAGATAGAAGCTGACTATGCTGAAATTTATAAAAATGTGGGATTGGGTACAACCATTTGGAGTCCTTTGTGCTCAGGGTTGCTTACCGGAAAGTACAATGATGGCATTCCAAAAAACAGCCGCTTTGCGATGGCAGATATGAGCGGCATTAAAGAAAAAGTTATACTAGGTGATAGAATAAAAAAGGTGAAAAAATTAGAAGAGCTTGCCGCCAAGATGAATGTCAGCATAGCAGCTTTAAGTATTGCCTGGTGCATAAAAAACCCCAATGTAACAACAGCTATTTTAGGCGCAACGAAAAAGCAACAGCTTACCGAAAATCTTTTAGCGTTGAATGTGTTGCCCTTAATTACTCCTGAGGTATTAGATAAAATTGAAAAGATCTTTCAAAATAAACCTGAAATACTTTAAAGCATGATACATGTTTATGGCATACCAAATTGTGACACTGTAAAGAAAGCATTGACCTGGCTAAAAGAAAATAATGTAGCATTTGATTTTCATGATTTTAAAAAAGAAGGTATAACTGCGTTAAAATTAAAAGAGTGGCTAAAAACTGCAGCTCTAGACCAGGTATTAAATAAAAAAAGTATTGCTTTTAGAAATTTAACGGCCAGTGAAAGACAGCAGACAACTATAAAAGCAAAAGCAATAAAACTGATGCAAAACAATACAAATCTTATTAAAAGACCTGTAATTGAAACAGCTGGCATAATTTTAAATGGATTTAATAAAGATGAATTTCAAAAAGCATTTGGCAAAAAATAATGGCGTCTAAAACATTTTTTATAACAACCACAAGGCTCGAAAATTTTAGCGATGGGGTATTTGCCATTATACTTACATTGCTTGCTTTTCAATTTAAAGTTCCAAAATTTAGCAGCGATCTAAACCTGACTCAAAATTTTTATGAGCTTTTAAAAATTGCACCTTATCTGCTTGGTTTTATTTTCAGCTTTTTTTTCATTGCAGTATTTTGGGTAAACCACCATCATTTATACCATGCAGTAAAAGAAGCCAACAGCGCACTTTTATGGTACAATATTTATTTTCTATTTTGGATAACAATGCTGCCATTTGCCATTGCAATGGTAGGCGATCATCCCGTAGTTCCGCTTGCGGCAGTAAGTCTCGGGTTTGTGTTGTTTATGGCTTATGTAGCTGCTTACCTGTTGCTTCGTTATTCTTATGTAAAATCAAAACTGGTAGATGAAACCCTTTCTTATGACACTATTGATCGTGGATTAACCAAAAACATTACAGCATTTGTAATTACGTTTTTAGGAATATTGATAGCCTTCAAATGGGTTTATATTTCTTATTGCATTTATTTTACCGTTCTAATTATCTTTATAATTCCATTAAAAATGGAAAAAAGAAGGCGGGGCTCAAAAGAGAAAACCCAACAACAGTTAAATACATCTATTCAATAATAATTTAAAATTTAACGTATGAAAAGAAATGCAACCGCCGTTTGGCAAGGCACAGGTAAAGAGGGCAAAGGACATTTAACCACCCAAAGTACAACATTGGATAAAACACAGTATTCTTTTAAAAGCCGCTTTGAAGATGGTGTAGGCACAAACCCTGAAGAACTTGTGGCAGCAGCCCATGCAGGTTGTTTTACAATGAAATTAAGTTTTGTATTGCAGGAAGCTGGCTTCACAGCTGATAATATTGAAACCAAATGCGATATTGATCTTGTTGATGGTGCAATTGTATCTTCTCACCTAACTGTAAATGCTTCTATACCTAATATTACGAAAGAGCAGTTTAAAACAGCAGTTGCTGATGCAAAAGAAAATTGCCTTATTTCTAAATTATACAATACCCATATTACAGCGGAAGCTACTCTTTCATAGTATTTAGTTCATACAGCCGGCCATTGTATAATTACCATAAAAGGAAATTATACAATGGCTGTTTTTTTTTATTTATATGTTTGCCGTCCATTTATAACCAATCGAGCAAACATACATGCAAGCCAAACCAAAGGTTTCAGTAATTATGGCGGTTTATAATACAGATTTTACATTTGTAAAAAGAGCCATAGATTCTGTACTAAAGCAAAGTTTTCAAAACTTTAAACTAATTGTTGTAGATGACGGCAGTGATTATGACCCGGAGCAAAAACTACTTCGTTACATAGAACCATTCAAACACAAAATAACTTACCTGTACCATCCAAATTGTGGGCAGTCACAATCCATAAATAGAGGAATTTTACAAAGCGAGAGTAAGTACGTTACCATTTTAGATTCAGATGATGAATATGAGCCACATCATTTACAGGCTTGTTTGAATCAAATGAATCATGCAGATTTAATAGCATCTACTACAAGAACGATAGTAGATGAAGAGGAAGATCATTATGTGCCTGACAAATATGACCGAGCAAAAAGTGTGCATGTAGATGATTGTATTTTATTTGCAACACTCTTTGGTGTAAGAGAAGTTTTTACAACCCTTAAATTTCATGATGCATATGCAGCAGACGCTCATTTTTATGAAAGGGCAGCAGAGCAATTTAATGTGAAGAAAGTAAATTTGCGTACTTATATTTATTACCGCAACAACCCAAACAGTATTTGTGCAAAAATGAAAAATAATAATTTTGTACTAGTTGCATAAACGGATTATGCTCCAAAAAAAAAATTATGATCAAATTATTATGGGCTGTCTGCTTACCGGCACTCATGATGTAAACAGAAACACGGTTTTACAAAATGATGATTACAGCCTCGTAAAAAGATGGGCCGATTCTATTATTGAATTAAATCTCCAGGGAATAATTTTTCACAATAATTTTTCTGCAAAAACACGTTTAAAAAATGAGAATAAAAACATCCATTTTATACATGTAAAACACGATGCATCTTTTAACCCAAACATCTACCGGTACTTCATTTACAAGGATTTTTTAGATAAACAAAAAGCGAATATTGATAAAGTTTTTTGTACAGATATCAGCGACGTTGTGATCCTAAAAAACCCTTTTGTAGAACCGCTTTTTATAAACAATGCAGGTAAGATTTTTTGTGGAGATGAGCCAAAAAAGTTAAATAATGAGTGGATGCATGATCATGCTGCGCATTTAAGAAACTGTATATCAGATTATGCTTTATACGAAGACACTTTTAAAGATGCACAATTATTAAACTGCGGTGTTATTGGTGGAGATATAAAAGTGATGAACGAATTTATTGTGGCACTTACTGCAATTCATGCACGGTATAATCATGATAATAAGACTGCTTTTACAGGAGATATGGGGGCATTTAATTACCTCGCAAGAACAAAATACAACAACCTTCTTTGCCATGGCGAACCGGTAACTACACTATTTAAAGCCTTCGAAAAAAACAACGGCACCTGCTGGTTTAAGCATAAGTAATTCTTTTTTCTCTATATTATTTTTACGTTTCAATTGAATATATTAACTTTTCATTTTTATCATTAAGAAATATGCTGCATGTCATTTAAAGGAAAGACTATTTTTATTACCGGTGCAAGCCGTGGTATTGGTAAAGCAATTGCTATGCGCCTAGCCGGTGAGGGTGCAAATATTGTTGTAGCAGCAAAGAGTACAACAGAACACCCCAAACTTGGCGGAACTATATATTCTGCTGCAAAAGAAATTGAAGAAGCCGGCGGTCAGTCATTGGCAGTTAAATGCGATATAAGAGATGAGTTGCAAATACAGGAAGCTGTTGATAAAGCAATAGCAACTTTTGGTGGTATAGATGTGCTGATAAACAATGCTTCAGCAATATCATTAACAGGTACTGAAAAAACAGAACCGAAACGCTTTGATTTGATGCATGATATAAATGTGCGTGGTACTTTTTTTATGAGCAAGGCATGTATTCCTCATTTAAAAAAATCTTCCAATGCTCATATTCTAACTCTTTCCCCACCATTGAATATGGATATGAAATGGTTTAAAGATCATATTGCATATACACTTACAAAATATAACATGACGATGATTGCACTGGGTTTGGCGGCAGAATTAAAACCTTTTAATATAGCTTCCAATACGCTCTGGCCACGTACAACTATTGCTACAGCGGCGGTTCAAAATTTACTTGGCGGCGATGCTTTGATAAACATGAGCAGAACGCCGGAGATTGTTGCCGATGCAGCATTATCTATTATCAGTAAGCCAGCCAATAACTGCACAGGGAACACATTTATTGATGAAATTGTTTTAATGGAAGACGGCATTACAAACCTTGATAAATACGCAGTTGTACCTGGTGGCAAACTGTTTCAGGATTTGTTTTTGTAGTATGCTTTTTACTATTTGCCAATATTATTGAGATCTTCTTCATCAATAACATCGGGCAGTTTGATGAGGTAATTTTTAATTATAAAATATGTAGAAAGAGCACATGCAATTGCTATCAGTAAAGCACTGAATAAGTTATCTTGTCCAAAAATCATCACTGCAATAACTGCTCCCAGCAATTCCGCTACAATCCAGGCGAGCACAAGATTTAACTTCCATCTTCCGGCAGATAACCCTTTTGATATGGCCAACAAACCTATTTTTTTGGTAAGAAAGTACAGTATTATTATTTCGAGCATTTTGTTCTTTTAAACTAAATCAATATCAAAATTTACGAGCTGCACAAATTCTGCAATTCTTGCATCAATATCTGTCTTTGTAATTTCTTTTAAACGTTCAGGACCAAATTTTTCTACGCAAAAACTTGCCATAGCACTTCCTACAATAATAGCCGTTTTCATGTTATCAAAGCTAATGTCTTTAGTTTTTGCAAGGTGGCCAATAAAACCTCCGGCAAATGTATCACCGGCACCGGTTGGGTCAAACACTTCTTCAAGCGGCAAAGCGGGCGCAAAGAAAACCTGGCTTTTATGAAACAACAATGCTCCATGTTCTCCTTTCTTTATAATTAAAAAACCGGGACCCATTTGCATTATTTTTTTTGCCGCTTTTACCAACGATAATTCCCCGCTTAATTGTCTTGCCTCAGCATCGTTTACCAGCAAAACATCTACACTTTTTAAAACTTCTTTTAGATCATCCATGGCAATATCCATCCAAAAATTCATGGTGTCCATAACAATTAACTTCGGGCGCTTTTTGAGTTGCTTAATAACATCGAGTTGTAATTTTGGCATTAAGTTACCAAGCATTAAAAACTCAGCCCCTTGGTAAGAATCAGGTACAATCGGGTTAAAATCTTCCAGCACATTTAGGTCGGTAACGAGTGTGTCTCTGGAGTTCATATCCATATGGTATTTTCCACTCCAGAAAAAAGATTTTTTGTCTTTAACTATTTCAACACCATCAAGCTCAACTCCTCTTGCGGTAAGTTCATCCATTTCTTCCTGTGGAAAATCGTAACCAACAATTGAAATTTGCTGAATTGGCTTTATAAAATTAGCGGCTGCATAGGCTACGTAAGTTGCAGAGCCACCAATTATTTTCTCTACTTTACCAAAAGGGGTTTCAATTGCATCAAAGGCCATTGTGCCGACTGTAATTAAAGACATGGTATTAAATTTGTAGTTTTGATTTATTAAAAACGGTGTAAAAATAAGGAAAACAAATTGCCAATTTGCAAATGTGGTAATATGCTGATGGGGTTATCATAACGCAGCGGTTATAAAACAATTAAACATCTTTTAAATAATATAATTGGTAATTCAAAACGTAGTTTATTAATCAATAACCATTTAACTAAATTTAATGCTGCTTCATATACATCCAGATAATCCACAACCCCGGCTCATTAAACAGCTCGCCGAGTGTTTAAGAGATGGTGGCATTATTATTTACCCAACTGACACTATTTACGGAATTGGTTGTGATATTTTACAGCCGAAAGCTGTAGAAAAAATCTGCCGAATAAAGGGCGTAGACCCGGCAAAAGCACAACTGTCCTTTATCTGTAAGGATCTTAGTCATTTAAGTGATTACACAAAAAGTATTGATACCCCTTTATACAGAATGCTGAAAAACCACTTGCCTGGGGCTTTCACTTTTATTTTACCGGCCAGTAAGCAGGTGCCAAAAATCTTACAGAGTAAAAAATCAACGATTGGCCTTAGGGTACCCGATAATAATATTTGCCGAGATCTTGGAGATGCATTGGGCAATCCAATTTTAAGTGCATCTCTTCCCGGTGAGAAAGTAGAAGATTATACTGACCCTGAAATTATATTTGAAAATTTTAAAGAAAGGGTGGACTTTGTAATTGATGGTGGTATCGGTGGCATGGTGCCTTCAACTATTGTAGATTGTACCACAGATGATTGGACGGTAATACGGCAGGGATTAGGATTTTATGAAGGGTAACGGTAAATCTCATGTATTAAAACGAGTAATAAACACTAGTTTTGTAAGCATATTATGGCAAAAATAAAAACTGAAACGAACGTCTCAGTAAAAAATATGATCCTCATGAATGCTGCAGAACTCTTTAGAAAAAAAGGGTTTGCAGCTGCATCGGTTAGGGAACTTGCAGAAGCGCTAGGCATAGAAGCACCGAGCCTTTATAATCACATTGGCTCCAAGGCTGAATTGTTACAGGAGATTTGTTTTGAGGTAGCAAAAGATTATACCGCTCACATGGATAAAGTTCTTCAATCTAATAAAAACGCTGCGGAAAAGACAGCAGAAATAATTCGCTTTCATGTAAGAAAATTATCAACAGATTTTGACAAGGTTTTTGTATCTGAACATGAGTGGAAAAGACTGCCACAAAAATTTTTGGAAGAATTTCTTGCACAAAGAAAACTTTATGAAAAAAATATGATCGATATCATAAAGGATGGCATTGCAAAAAAAGTATTTAAAAATTTATTACCAAGTATTGCGGTGCTGGCTATTCTTTCAGCTGTGCGTGGACTTGAACTTAGACAGCGCCATAAAAACGAATTTACAATTGAAGAATTGGAAGAAACAATGGTTCAGCATTTACTACACGGAATAATAAAATAATGACTGCACATTTTCATAGTTTAAAAGTAAAAGAGGTAAGAAGAGAAACACCGGATTGTGTATCTGTAAGTTTTTTAATACCTGAAGATTTAACTGAAATATTTTCTTTTAAAGAAGGACAGAATATTACCATTAAGAAAAATATAAATGGTGAAGAGGTTCGTCGCTCTTACTCTGTATGCAATGCTCCTTATGAGCAGGAGCTGAGGATTGCCATAAAAAAAACAACCGGTGGTTTGTTTTCATCGTTTGCAAACGATAAATTAAAAGCAGGCGACACATTGGAAATTATGCCTCCAATTGGAAGGTTTAACGCAAAACCTGAAACAGGTAATTACCTTGCTATTGCAGCAGGCAGCGGTATTACCCCAATTATTTCTATCATAAAACACACGCTTAAAACGCAGTTACAAAGCAGCTTTACATTAATATATGGCAACAAAAGCCGTGGTTCCATTATTTTTTTTGAAGAAATAGAAGCACTCAAAAATAAATTCATGGAGCGCTTTACCTGTGTAAATATTTTGAGTAGAGAAAGAACAGATGCAGAAATAAATTATGGCAGAATTGGAACAGAAAAACTGGAAGGGCTGAAACATTTGGTAAACTTTAAATCGTTTAATGATGTGTTCATCTGCGGGCCTGAGGAAATGATATTTGCCTCTGCTGCATTTTTAGAAGAAAAGGGGATACCCAAAAAGAATATTCATTTTGAATTGTTTACTACACCTGGGGAGAAGAAGTGGGCAGTTGGCAGTAATCATTTGGCAGCGGAAGAATATGCAGGTCCTAAAAGTAACATTACTATAAAGGTAGATGGCAGAAGTTTTAATTTTAACCTTGCTTATGACGCTGATAATATTTTAGATGCAGCACTAAAACAAGGCGCTGACCTTCCATACGCATGCAAAGGTGGCGTATGTTGTACTTGTCGTGCAAAACTGGTGGAAGGAAAAGTGCATATGGACGTAAATTATGCATTGGAAGATGATGAAGTTGCTCAGGGTTTTATTCTTACCTGCCAGAGCCACCCGTTAACAGAAAAAATACTGATAGATTTTGATGTGAAGTAATTTTGTTCAATGCAGTTTAAAATGCTGAAGAGCGACGGGATGGACAGTTGTAGCTGCTGCAGCATTAAACCAGGCCTCATAATAAACTTTGCTGCGGCACTACTACAAACAGCCCGGACAAATGGCGTCAAAAGTTATTAAGGTCACCGCACCGATGGTTCTCTTTTCTACTTAAAAAAATTACCTTTACCGTTACTTAAAGAAACGATAAAACGCCTAATAGCCGTTAGTTTTTTTATATATTTGTACAATAAACAATAATAATGCAATTCCACGATTTAGAAAAAGTATTTCAGGATAAGATTGATAACGAAATAAAGATAGAGCCGAAAGATTGGATGCCGGACGCTTACCGCAAAACAAACGTACGCCAGATAAGCCAGCATGCACACAGCGAAGTGGTTGGTATGTTGCCTGAGGGAAATTGGATTAGCCGTGCACCATCCTTAAAAAGAAAAGCTATTTTAATTGCTAAGGTACAGGATGAAGCGGGGCATGGTTTGTATTTATATTCAGCAGCAGAAACGCTTGGTACAAGCCGAGAGCAAATGATTGATGACCTACATAGTGGCAAGGCAAAATACTCTTCTATCTTTAATTACCCAACACTTACATGGGCCGATATGGGTGCTGTTGGCTGGTTGGTAGATGGTGCAGCAATACTAAACCAGGTAATGCTTTGCAGAACCTCTTACGGACCATATGCCCGTGCAAATGTTCGTATTTGTAAGGAAGAAAGTTTTCACCAGCGCCAGGGCTTTGAATCGTTGTTGGTACTTAGCAAAGGAACAGCAGAACAAAAAGCGATGTGTCAGGATGCTATTAACAGGTGGTGGTGGCCTTCGTTAATGATGTTTGGTCCAAAAGACAGCGAGAGTACGAACAACGACCAAAGCATGAAGTGGAAAATAAAAAGAAAAACGAACGATGAACTCCGCCAGCAGTTTATTGATATGGCTGTGCAACAAGTAAAAGTATTGGGTATGACCTTGCCGGATGCTAATTTAAAATGGAATGAAAAAAGAGGGCATTTTGATTTTGGAGAAATAAACTGGGAAGAGTTTTGGAGTGTGGTAAAGGGAAACGGACCGTGCAACAAACAAAGGTTAGATGCAAGAAGGGATGCACACAACGAAGGAGCCTGGGTAAGAGAAGCAGCAATTGCTTATGCTGATAAAAAAGCTGCAAAACAATTAAAAAAAGTTGCATAATATAATGTTAGGTCGCAACTCGCGACCTTGATTTTAAAATATTATTATGAAAATAAATATTCAAAAATATTATTACGGAGACTTTGGTGTTGAAGAAAATGCTGGTGGAAGTGATTTAAAAAGTACAATTACACAAGAAAGTGCATGGCCTTTATGGGAAGTATTTATAAGAAGCAAGCAAGGGCTTGATCACAAGCATGCAGGCAGCTTACATGCAGCCGATGCAGCTATGGCAATGGAAAATGCCCGTGATGTATACACCCGCAGGCAGGAAGGCGTAAGCTTGTGGGTAGTCGAAAGCAAGCATGTTCATGCAAGCAATCCTGATGATGCCGCAGCTATGTATGATCCCGCAAATGATAAAGTTTATAGGCATCCTACGTTTTATGATATACCGGATGAAGTGGGACATATGTAAATTCGATTAAGCCGAAAGCCCTATCCCAATTTTCTAATTACTACTATGAATCAACTAATAAACTACGTCCTCCAACTTGCCGATAGTAACTTAATACTTACCCAACGTAACGCAGCTTGGTGCGGCCATGGGCCGATATTAGAGCAAGATATTGCCATTACAAATATTACACTTGACCTAATTGGACAAAGTAGAAATTTTTACCAATATGCTGCCGCCCTTATTAATGAGTCAAACGAAAATATAGTCACGGAAGATTCACTTGCATACCTGCGCAAAGAAAGAGAATTTAAAAATCTATTGCTAACAGAACAGGAAAACGGTGACTGGGCACAAACAATTATGAGGCAGTTTTTTTACAGTGTTTATCAATTTTTTCTATACGAAAAAATGCAGCACAGCAAAGATGAACAGCTTGCCGGTATTGCTGCCAAATCTTTAAAAGAGGTTACTTACCATGTAACCTGGAGTAGCGAATGGGTAATTCGCTTAGGGGATGGAACAACAGAAAGCAAGGAAAGAATTACACAAGCCTTAAAAAAATTATGGCCCTACACCGGTGAAATGTTTTTACCGACAGAGTACGAAACAGCAGTAATAGCCGCAGGCATTGCACCTGATGTTACACTTTTAAAAAGCGACTGGCTCCATAAAGTAACAAGCGTATTTGAAGAAGCTACCCTAAATATTCCTGAAAATATTTTTATGCAGACCGGCGGTAAAACCGGAACCCATACTGAAAAACTTGGTTATATCTTATCAGATTTGCAGTATTTACAAAGAACATATCCCAACGCCGCATGGTAGTAGAAAATGACATAACTGTAGATGAATTATGGAAAATACTGGAGCAGGTTCCTGACCCGGAAATACCCGTTCTATCAATTTTAGACTTAGGAATTGTAAGAGATATAAAATTACATGACGGACAGATAGAAATTATTATTACACCAACCTACAGTGGCTGCCCCGCTATGGATGCCATTAGTATGGATATCAGGTTAAAGTTATTAGAACATGGCTTAAAAAATATTCAAATAACGTCTGTTCTTTCACCGGCATGGACCACAGACTGGATGACAGAGGAAGGAAAAATAAAATTGAACCGATACGGAATTGCCCCACCAAAAAAGTCAGGCGACTTATCTGACTCCTCTCCTGTTTGCCCGCAATGCAATTCAGCCAACACAAAACTGTTAAGTCAGTTTGGCTCTACAGCCTGCAAAGCACTTTATCAATGCAATGACTGCAAAGAACCATTCGACTACTTTAAATGTCATTAAAAGGATCTGTTTATAAATTTTAGATTGATAGATTTGCATAAACTATCTACTTATTATGCAATCAATTTTATTTGCAATAAAAGACAATGTTGGCGTAATTACATTAAACAGGCCCGATAAATTTAATTCCTTCAACAGGGAAATGGCTTTGTTACTGCAAGCCGTTTTAGATGACTGTGAAAAGAACGATGATGTACGTTGTGTATTAATAACAGGAGCAGGCAAAGCATTCTGTGCAGGGCAAGATATTGCTGAACTTTCCGGAGAAAATGCGCTGGCTATTGAGGTAATACTTGTTGAACACTTTAACCCGATTGTTACAAAAATAAGAAATCTTAACAAGCCGGTAATAGCGGCGGTCAATGGCGTGGCAGCAGGAGCAGGAGCCAACATCGCCTTATGTAGCGACGTTGTTTTAGCCACCGAATCTGCAACGTTTATTCAGGCGTTTTCTAAAATTGGGTTGATACCTGACAGTGGCGGCACATTCTTTTTACCCAGATTAATTGGTTTTCAAAAGGCATCCGCTTTAATGATGACAGGCGACAAAGTAACAGCCGCAGACGCAGAAAAAATGGGCATGATATATAAAGTTTTTACAGATGAAAATTTTGAAAAAGAATCTTTTTCACTTGCAGCAAAACTTGCTCAAATGCCAACAACCGCTTTGGCTTATACAAAAACAGCACTTAATATCTCTATGCAAAATACTTTTGGCGAGCAACTGTTGCAGGAAGACAGACTACAAAGGAAAGCCGCTGCCACATTAGATTACAAAGAAGGTATTCGTGCTTTTACTGAAAAACGCAAAGCAGTTTTTACAGGTAAATAAAAGTGATACTTCAAAATAATAACATGAATTCAGAAAATGATACGAGTGCAAGCAAAGTTGTTGCACACATGCTTGAAAAAGATTTGTTCAGCCAATGGCTTGGTATTTCCTTAATAGAAATTAAAGAAGGTTACAGCAAAATAAAAATGACAGTGCGACCGGAAATGATTAACGGTTTTGGTATTGTACATGGTGGTATTGCATTCTCTCTGGCTGATAGTGCATTTGCATTTGCATGCAACAACCGCAATGTTTTATCTGTAGCATTAGATACAAGTATTA
>JAYUZL010000011.1:0-28085 GCA_043751875.1 Ferruginibacter sp. | reverse complement strand
AGCAACGTAAGTATTCGTCCCGAACCATCTAAAGAAATATAAAAGCTGGTGCCTAAATTTCTAAGCCACAAGTAATTTACAGCATTGTAATTAAGATACACCTTAGCTGTGTACATCAAACTGATCAATGCTACAACTAAAACCAATAATGAACCTACAAATGCAATTGCCTTTACAATCTTGTGGTCTTTAATAAAAAAACAAATTATCCCTGCCAGCAAAGGCAACCAAAGTAACAATTCAGGAAAAGTAATAAAAGTACCCAAAGCCTAATTTTTTATAAACAATTGTATGATAAATAACAGTAACATTCCAATAACCATCATTAGAATGTAAGCGCCGACCTGACCGCTTTGCAACCAACGCAACTGACGGCTGCTATAATTTACAAACTTGCCGGTTCCGTTTACTATTCCATCAATTCCTTTTTTCTCAACTACATTATTAAAGAACTCGGACAAAGATTGCAGTGGCTGTATAATTACTTTATTGTAAATCTCGTCTACATACCATTTATTTTCCAGCACTCTCGCAAACCCTGTTGCAGGTACTTTATTCTCTCTCTTATAATTACTGAATATCTTCAACCCAAACAACAAAGAAAGTAAAGAAAGTAAAACGGAAACCCCCATAATAAGGAACTCTGTGTTATGACTTATTTCGTGCTTAACTGCAATAGCATTGCTCTGCGCAAATACAGGCTCTAAAAATGCTTCTAACCTGTGGCCGCCGTGGATAAATATTTCGGGTATGCCAACCCATCCACCAACTACAGCTAATATTGCCAGCACAATTAAAGGAAATGTAATTGCCTTAGGACTCTCGTGTAAATGATGCTCCTGGTCATGGGTTCCTCTAAACTTTCCAAGAAACGTCATGGCATATAAACGGAACATATAAAATGCGGTCATCATTGCCCCTGAGACACCAATGCCCCATAATAACGGGCTTTTTGCAAATGCACCGGCTAGTATTTCATCTTTAGAAAAGAAGCCTGAAAACGGTGGCATACCTGCAATAGCTATGCAACCCAATAAAAAAGTAATGTTAGTGACACTCATGTATTTTTTAAGCCCACCCATATTGCGCATATCCTGTTCGCCGCCCATTGCATGTATAACACTACCTGCTCCCAAGAAAAGAAGCGCTTTAAAAAATGCATGTGTCATGACATGAAAAACAGCACCTGTGTATGCACCCACTCCCAATCCTAAAAACATATAGCCCAACTGGCTCACCGTTGAGTAAGCTAAAACTTTTTTAATATCATTTTGTTTGATGGCAATTGTTGCAGCAATGATGGCTGTAGTTAAACCTATTACAGCAACAACATTTTGTGTAATCGGTGCCATTGTGTACAAAATATTACTTCGTGCAATCATATAAATACCGGCTGTTACCATTGTGGCTGCATGTATGAGCGCACTTACTGGAGTGGGACCAGCCATAGCATCCGGCAACCAGGTGTACAAAGGTATTTGTGCACTTTTTCCGCAGGCACCAACAAAAAACAACAACGTAATTCCCGTAATATCTGTAGCGGATAATCTCGCAATACTCGCAGCGGAAAAAACTTCGTCATAACTAACTGTTCCAATTTTGGAGATTAACCAGAATAATCCTAACAAAAATCCAAGATCACCAACTCTATTCATGATGAACGCCTTCTTTGCAGCATTCGTATAATCATTATTTTTAAACCAATAACCAATTAGTAAATAGGAACAAAGGCCCACGCCTTCCCAACCAAAAAACATAATTACATAATTACCTCCCATGACCAGTAAGAGCATAGAAAAAACAAACAGGTTTAAGTAAGAAAAATATTTTGCAAAGTCTTTAGAATCTTCATCATGCATGTAAGATGTTGAATATACATGAATAAGAAAACCAACACCTGTAATAATTAAAAGAAATAATGTAGAAAGCTGGTCAATTTTAAACTCGAATGGTATAGTTAGTGTTTCAATTTTAAACAGATTAAAATAATGTGCAACATATATATTACCACTTTTCACCTGAAAAAAAACAAATACGCTTAACGCAAATGAACCAAAAATGGCTCCGCTTGCAATAAACCCTGCTGCACCTTTAGATAAATTATTTCGTAATAAGCCGGTGATAAGAAACCCTACCAAAGGAAGAAAAGGAATAAGCCAGGCTATTTGTAAAACATTGTTCATAAGAAAATGACAACAGACAATAGACGATAGACAACCGTTGAACCACTAAGAAGTAAATAAACTTGTGGTCGTTGTCTTTGGTCAATGGTCAGTTCTTTAATCTATTTAAAAAATTAACATCAATGCTATGTGTATTTCTGTACAACATCACTATTATTGAAAGCCCCACACTTACCTCTGCCGCCGCTACAATCATTATAAAGAAAACAAAAATCTGAGCATCACTTGCAAAGGTCGGTAATGCTTTTGCGGTTGTACTTGCTGCGTGCATATTAGAAAAAGCAACGAGTAATAAATTAACCGCATTCAACATAACCTCCACACACATAAATACGATGATGGCATTTCTGCGGGTAAGCACACCTACAATACCAATTGTAAACAGGGTTAATGACAGTGCGATGTAGGCCTTTATATCCATTTAAATATTTTTTCACTTAATCAACCTTTTTGTAGAATTGATTTTTTTATTGGTTCTATATTAACGCTAAAATTTTACATACATTGCCATTCCTAACCCTTGTGATGCTGCCCCAACACCAAAAATATCTTTTACTTTTTTCTTTACTATTCCGTTGAATATATCAACAGCTTTATAAGATGCTTTCTTTGTAAGTATTTTTGTTACAATACCGGTTACAACTGATGTAATGGCAGGCGTTAATAATTGTCTTACTGTTTTGTTATCAAATTTTTCTGTACCCGCTATTCCTCTTATTGTACTGTATGCGGTAACTGCAGTTCCAACACCTGCAAGAATTTTATAAACCACTAAACCCGTTTTATAGGTTTTATATAATTTAGTAACATCCTGTACTCCCTTACTGTTGAAAATATTACCAAGGACTTCAATACCTTTTAATTTTTCGCCTAACAAACCAACTTGGTTTATTTGCAGTCTTCCTAATGAAAAAACCGGATTAAATCCTTTTTTTACCGAGAGCAACTCCTTCTTGCCAAGCAATTCAGTAACCTTTCCAAGAACATCTTCTATTTTAATTTGAGCATTTGTACAATTTACAAAAGCAAAAAAAGCAATGAATAATATGATTAAAATCTTTTTCATATAATAGGTTCAAACTAAATCAATATTGTATTATTAATCTTTTTTTCCAATAACTACTGCACCGACCATTGCACTTAAAAACAATACACTGCTTATCTCAAATGGAAGTACATAATCTGTAAAAAGTACTTTTCCAAGCGTTTTTATTAATCCGGCATTTCCACCTGCAACCATTACTGGGTGGGCATCTTTTACGGTCATAATTGCTGATAATAAAATTAACAGTAAGCTGCCGCCTGATATGATAGCTATAAATTGAAGGCGATGGTTTTTTGCCGGCTCGCTCTCAGCATTTAAATTCATCAACATCACCACAAATAAAAACAATACCATTATAGCACCTGCATAAACGATGATGTTTACTATTGCTAAAAACTGTGCATTCAATAAAATATAATGACCTGAAATTGCGAAGAATAGAACAATAAGCCAGAGAATACTGTTTACAGGATTTTTACTCAAAATCATCATAATTCCACTTCCGATGGCCATTATTGATAACAGAATAAAAGAAATTGTTGTAATACCCATCTTGCTTAATTATCCAAATGTTTTTTAGGTCTGTTACCCAGTGCTTTTTCGTACGCTTCTTTATCTGTAACAGGATTTGGTATTAAAAGATCCTCCTTGTTGTAGACGAATTGCTTTCGCTGATAATCAGCCGGTGTGAACGTTTCGCTTAAATAAATAGCATCTTTAGGACAAGCTTCTTCGCACAAACCACAAAAAATGCAACGCAACATATTTATTTCATACTTGGCTGCATATTTTTCTTCTCTGTACAGATGTTCTTCTCCTGGTAATCTTTCTGCCGCCTCCATGGTTATGGCTTCTGCGGGACAGGCAACTGCGCATAAGCCGCACGCAGTACAGTTTTCACGACCTTCCTCGTCTCTGTTTAAGATTTGCAAGCCACGAAATACAGGGCTGAATGCTCTTTTTTGCTCTGGATATTGTATGGTGGGATTTCTTGTAAAAATATGCCTGAATGTGATAAGCATTCCTTTAAAAATGGCAGGTAGATAAATGCGCTCCCAAAAATTCATTGGTTTGCGGTGTACACTTTGAGCTCTGTTTGTTAATGCCTGCATAGTTTTTTCAATGGTTGCAAAAATAGTGGTTTAATATGCTTTATTTAGTGAGATTATAATTTTCTTTTAAAACTTTTATTTTCCAAAATAAAGAATTGCGCCACCTGTTGCCAACATATTAAACAATGCCAATGGAATTAATATTCTCCAACCCAAATGCATCAGTTGGTCATAGCGAAACCTTGGTATTGTCCAGCGTACCCACATAAATATGAAAATAAAAATTACAATCTTTATTAAAAATGCTCCCAGACCAATCAGTGCAAGCCAGTTGCCCATATCTGCATGGGCAGCTTCATTGAAAAACGGTACATCATAACCACCAAAATACAAACTAGCCATTACTGCACTGCTGATGAACATATTTATATATTCTGCAAAAAGATAAAAACCAAGTTTCATGGAGGAATATTCTGTGTGATATCCACCTATTAATTCGCTCTCTGCTTCTGCAAGATCGAAGGGTGTACGATTACACTCTGCGAATGCACAAATAATAAATATTAAAAACCCAAGCGGTTGATAAATAATATTCCAGTGGCCCTGTTGTTGCTGCACCACCATTTCTTTTAAACTTAATGTTCCTGTAAACATTAGCAATGCTATCAATGCAATACCCATTGCCAATTCGTAACTGATAATTTGCGATGCTGCACGCAAGCCTCCCATTAATGAATATTTATTATTGCTGGCCCAGGCACCAATCATAATACCATAAACACCTAAGCTAACTACGCCAAAAACATATAATATTCCAATATTTATATCTGCAATCTGTAAAGAGATTTCCCGGTTAAATAAAATTACTTTATCGCCCCATGGAATAACTGCACTCGTCATAATAGCCGTCATCATTGCCAATGCAGGGCCCATTACAAATAAGGCTTTAGACGAAAAATTCGGTATAATTTCTTCTTTAAAAAACAGTTTTAATCCATCTGCTAATGGCTGAAACATACCAAAAGGTCCAGCACGATTAGGACCAGGCCTATCTTGTAACCAACCGGCTACTTTTCGCTCTGCAAAAGTTGTGTACATGGCTACCACTAACGATCCCATTACTACTATTATAATGAGTACGAGTTTTTCAATGATGGTTGCCAATTCGATGGATAGGAACATATATTAGTGGATAAGCTTAGTTTGTTATTGGTTACCAAATTCTTTTACTTCAGGCATTTGAGTAAAATCGCCTGAATGTGCAGGACCGTTTATTTCACTCAAATCCAAATCTGCCCTGTTTACTTCACTTATTGAATGAATATCCATTAACAGCTTGGGCGCTCTTCCACTCATTACATTCTTCATGGTTTCCTTAGGCATTTCCAACACCTTATATTTATTGGCTCCTATAACAGAGTGGCGACTAATAGTAGTTACCCCCTCAATTGTCCAGTCTGCCGTTTCTTTTTTATCGAACCTACAAGTATTACAAATCCAACCTGGTTTGCCATCATAACTCTGTACTTCTCCCCACTCATCTTTACGTGCAGTTACTCTAAATACTTCGTTTCCTCTAAGCCATAGTGTAGCTTTGCCACAGCACTTTGGATTTTCGCAGTTGCGACGAGCATCTACAGGTTTTGTAAACCATACCCTATTTTTAAACCTAAAAGTTTTATCAGTTAATGCTCCTACAGGGCAAACATCAATCATATTTCCACTAAAATCATTTTCAACCGCTTTTGAAATATAAGTTGAAATGGCTGCATGATCGCCTCTGTCAACAATACCATGCACACGCTTATCGGTAATTTGATCTGCCACATAAGTACAGCGATAACAAAGGATACACCTCGTCATATGCAGTTGTATGTACGGACCAATATCTTCTCTTGCAAAAGTTCTTCTTGCAAACTGGTAACGGGTACCTGCCTTACCATGATTGTATCCTAAATCCTGTAAATGACATTCGCCAGCCTGGTCACAAATCGGACAATCCAGCGGGTGATTGAGCAATAAAAATTCTACGACACCAGCACGGGCGTCCTGTACTTTTTCGCTGGTAATATTTTTTACGACCATACCATCCATTACCGTTGTTCGACAACTAGCTACCAGCTTAGGCATTGGCCTTGGGTCAGCCGTTGAACCTGCTGCTACTTCCACCAGACAAGTTCTGCATTTACCGCCGCTGCCTTCCAGCTTGCTGTAATAACACATTGCAGGCGGCGTAACATCACCACCAATCATACGTGCGGCATTTAGCACTGTTGTGCCCGGTGCAACATCTATGGTAATGTTGTCGATCGTTACTTTAAAATTTGGTTTTTGTTCTGACATAAATTGTTATTATTCCTTCTGTCTCCTAAATATTATTATAAAATAAAATACCTCTTTTCTCTCTTCACTCTTAAATCCATGTACTTTTAAACAGTTTAAAATTTCTTCAAACAGTCGTATATTTTTTTTTATTTCATGAAATTGAACAAACCAATAATTTGTTTGGGTTATTAAATCCTCTTCTATTATGTTTTTAAATACCCCCCTCCACTCTGCTCCTTTAATATTTATTTTCATAACATCAAAATTCTGCTGGGAAATATAAGCAATACTTTTTGATGGCACTTTTTTTTCGTTACTCCAATTCGCACAAAACCGGCTTTTCACAGAAGCCATTTCTTCAACCTTAGCTCCATATAAAAATCCGGAGTTATAACTTACAGCTTTTTCGGAGCATTTCACATTTTCCCAAACGCTTTCCCTGCATTTCTTTGCTATAATGTAAAACTATTTTCATCGGGTTCATAACATTCAATAATAGCAGCGGGAAATCTCATTTTAAAATATGCTACAGATAAACCAATGTTTGCACCAATATCCAATACACTTGTAACTGTTGCATTTTCGTTAACTGGATACACTTCACCTACAAAAATTTCTTTCAACAAAAAATCCCGGTTTTTATTATACAAAAAATGAATATAATTTTTGCCTTGTGGTATTTTACAAGGTTCATTTATTGTTGCGTGCGGTGAGGCAATTTTTAATTTGGCTAATGCCTTGCAATGTTTAGTCTTTCTTTAAAAGAAATGTTTTTATGTAAAAGAACTTTTAATATATCTGCCAGTGCCCTTGGTATAAATAGAATTTTTTGAAACATTATCTGTATCAATTTATGCCATCACAGGCACATCAATCTCATCTGCATAATGTCTCAATCCATAATTTTCTGTAAGGCACAATTCAGGGTTCATAATATGCCATTCAAACTCATCTCTAAAATGCCTGATGGCAGCAGCAACAGGCCATGCCGCTGCATCACCTAATGGACAAATGGTATTTCCCTCTATCTTTCTTTGAATATCCCACAACAAATCTATATCCTTCATTTCCCCTTTTCCTGTTTCTATTTTTTGAAGAATCTTTTCCATCCAACCCGTTCCTTCTCTGCAAGGGCTGCACTGTCCGCAACTTTCGTGGCGATAAAAACGTGCTAGTGTATAGGTATTGCGTACCACGCACTGGTCTTCGTCTAACACAATAAATCCGCCACTGCCCATCATACTTCCTGTTGCAAAACCACCATCGCTTAAGCTTTCATAGTTCATTAAGCGCTTTTCGCCTTTGGCAGTTGTGAGTAATAAATTTGCGGGTAAAATAGGTACAGATGAACCACCGGGAATACATGCTTTTAATCTTTTACCATTTGCAATACCGCCACAATATTCGTCGCTGTAAATAAATTCTTCTACAGAAATCGTCATATCAATTTCATAAATACCGGGCTTATTAATATTCCCACAAGCAGATATTAATTTTGTACCCGTACTTTTTCCAATTCCAATTTTTGCATATTCTTCTCCCCCTTCGTTTATAATGGGCACTATTGCAGCAATTGTCTCAACATTGTTTACAACTGTTGGACGCTCCCAAACACCCTTTACCGCAGGAAAAGGTGGTTTAATTCTAGGGTTTCCCCTTCTTCCTTCCAAGCTCTCTATCAATGCAGTTTCTTCTCCACAAATATAAGCGCCTGCACCACGATGCACGTAAATTTCGCAGTCAAAACCGCTGCCCTGTATATTTTTCCCTAGCCAACCATTTTGTTTTGCTTCCACAATTGCATCTTCCAAAATATTGGTTATCCATGCATACTCACCGCGAATATAAATGTAACTCACATTGCTCCCGAGCGCATATGACGAAACAATCATTCCTTCAATTAATAAATGCGGAATAAATTCCATCAGGTATCGATCCTTAAAAGTACCAGGTTCACTCTCGTCTGCATTTACTACCAAATGCCTTGGCACGCCTTCCGGCTTGGCAATAAAACTCCATTTTAAACCTGTAGGAAAACCTGCACCGCCTCTGCCACGCAAGCCACTTTTTTTAACTTCCTCAACTATGTCTGCAGTTTGCATTTTTAGCGCTTTCTCCACACTTGTATAGCCACCTTCACGCCTGTACACTTCGTAGGTGCGTATTCCTTTTACATTTGCTTTTGCTAATAATAATTTTTTACTCATATTTATAAATTCGCTAATGCGAAATTTTTGTATTTTGTTTTTAGAACATTTGCTCTTTGATAATCTTCATTGGCGTCGCACATTTCATCATTTATTATCTATTTGGCTTTTATTTTCCTTTACACTTATTTTATCCATTTTCATTTATATTCTTTGGCATTCGCTTTCAATTTTGCCATCAACATCCTCATTGGATGTAAGGTTCTGGTAAAAGGATTTAATACCAAACCTAATGATTCCTGCGTTGTTGCCCCAAGTAAAGGTTTATCACCTTCTTCCCCGTACACAACAGGTGCAGGTCCGCCCTCCCCTTCAAATTCAAAATAAGCAGAACAGACTTTTCTAACCAATATTGTTCCGTCTGCTAATGAAAAAGACATTTCTTTATAAGGTTCAATATCCAGCTGGTCCAATATTTTTCCAGGCACCAAACTATAAACGGCTCCACTATCTACTAAAAAATTAACTTCCGCAGTTTTCTCACTTTTACGGTGTTCCTTTACTTTTAATATGGCGTTTGTAATTCCCATTAGTTATTTCCTATTGCTACATTTCTACACTCATCAATTATTTCATCTACTTTTTCTTTTGTTAAACGCTCTCTGTAATATTGCCCCAATTGCATCATTGGCGCATATCCACAGGCACCCAGGCATTCCACTGTTTTCAAAGTAAACATTTTATCTGCCGTTGTTTCCCCAACTTTTATGTTTAATTTTTGTTTGATGTAATTTGTAATATCATCGCTGCCATTTATCATGCAAGGACCAGTATGGCACACTTCAAAAACATATTTACCTACAGGTTTTAGGTTGTACATGCTGTAAAAACTTGCTACTTCATACACTTCAATTGGCTCAATCTTAAGCAATGAAGCCACGTAATCCATAACAGGCACATCTAACCAGCCGTCAAAATTATCTTGCGCTATGTGCAACACAGGCAACAAGGCACTTTTTTGTTTGCCTTCGGGATAGTGAGAAATAATTTCTGCTACCTTATTTAATTGTTGTTGCGAAAACTTTAATTCCATTTTTTATTTTTTTGAAGTCCGCTTTTTAAGCATTTTTTCTAGCATTTCTGCATCTGCTAGATCTTTTAAACGACCACTTGCTTTTTTATTGTTAATCAATTCATTTATATGAATACAGTTTATTTCTAATCCTTGTTCTTCCGTGTATATATGGCTAACTTTATAAGCATCTTCAAATTCAACACCAGATATAGAAGTAAGTAAATCTATTCTAAATGGTTCTCTGCCTAACATTAGAACATTATTTTTCTTCAAAAAATCTTCTTTCTCAAAGCCAATAGTTGAACCACCAATTCTTTAATAACTTTTAATAAATTAAGCGCATTTTCATCACTACGTTCTACAAAGAAATCCATATCTCCTGTGTTTCTTGTATAACCTTCACAAATTACCGCCCCGCCTCCAATCAGTACATATTTTACTTTATTTTTGTTTAACAATGTGATAAAATCAACAAAATTTTTATTCAAAATCATAGTCATCGTCTTTAAGATTCCTAAGTCTCAACTCTTTACTTATTGGTAATTCGTATTCTTTGTTCCAAACCATCTTTCTCATTAGCTCTGCATTTTTTGCACTCTCTTTCCAATTCAAGTTTGCATAATATATTAAGTCAATCTCTTCAGTTTCTGCAAAAGTTACTTTATTAATAACCATTTCCATTTTTCTTACTTTCATTATAAAAGTTTTATGCATCCAACTCTCCGGCTATTAAATTCAAACTACTCATTGTAATAATTGCGTCACTCAACATGCTATCTTTTATTAATTCAGGATATGCCTGGTAATAAATAAAACATGGTCTTCTAAAATGCAATCTGTAAGGAGTTCTTCCACCATCGCTTATCAAGTAAAAACCCAACTCCCCATTTCCGCCTTCTACAGACGAATACACTTCGCCCACAGGCATTTCGGTTTCGCCCATCACAATTTTAAAATGGTAAATGAGCGCTTCCATTTTTGTATAAACATCTTTCTTTTCAGGAAGGTAATAAGACGGTGCATCGGCATGATAGACTTCTGCATCTGTCCCTTTAAATTCCTGCACTTTTTGATATGCTTGTTTAATAATTTCGAGGCTCTGCCACATTTCCTGGTTACGCACAAGAAAACGATCGTAAGAATCGCCGGTTGTGCCTACTGGAACAGTAAAATTAAAATCTTCGTAACTGCTGTAAGGAGTATGCACACGTACATCATAATCTACACCAGATGCACGTAAATTTGGACCGGTGAAGCCATAATTTAATGCACGCTCAGCAGATATTGGTCCAACGCCGGTTGTCCTATCAATAAAAATTCTATTTCGGGTTAAAAGATTTTCAAACTCTTTTAAAGTTTTAGGATATTCTGCTAAAAATTTCTCTAATTTCTGAAACGCTTTGTTTGTAAAATTTCTTTCAAAGCCGCCTATGCGACCAATATTGGTTGTGAGCCTGCTACCACAAACTTCTTCATAAATTTCATAGATCAATTCCCGATACTGCATAACATACAAAAAGCCAGTGAATGCGCCAGTATCAACTCCCATAATTGAACTGCAAATAAGGTGATCACTTATACGGGCAAGCTCCATAATGATCACTCGCAAATAATCTACCCGCTTTGGTAATTTTAACCCAAGTAATTTTTCGCAGGTAATATGCCAGCCCATATTATTAATGGGCGATGAGCAATAATTTAAACGATCAGTTAGGGGCGTAATCTGATATAACGGTCTGCGTTCCGCAATTTTTTCAAATGCTCTGTGTATATAACCAACTGTTGACGTAGCTTTCAAAATTCTTTCGCCATCCATTTCAAGAATATTCTGAAAAACACCATGCGTTGCAGGATGGGTAGGCCCAAGATTAAGTGTAGTCGTTTGTTTTTCTAAACTTCCTTCCGGTAAAAGTATGTGTTCGCTCATTATTTAAGATTGTAGAAAATCCTTACGTTGATTTTTTTGTTTTAAAACTTTAAAATAGCCATAAAAAAATGCTAGGAAGGCAAAACTCCAGACTATTGCAGCAACAAAGTCAATAATATTAGAAGAGTTACTATATTTTATCCAATTTAATACTGAACAAATAAGAAACATTAACGATGTTAAAAGTTTAAGACTGTTATTGTTTTTCATTAGCAAATTTGAAATTCTATTATTTTTTATCTTCCAAACATCTCATCATCTTTATCAATTCTCGTCTGATCCTCCAAAGGAAATTCCTTTCTCATAGGAAAATAATCCATCTCATCTACATTTAAAATCCGAATTAAATTTGGATGACCTACAAAGTTTACTCCGTAAAAATCGTAGGTTTCTCTCTCCATAAAATTGGCAGATTCATAAACACCTGTTGAGGTAAAAACATCCGGTTTTTGTACATCAGTAAATACCTTAAAACGAATACGAATATTGTCTACTAAATTATGTAAATGATATACTACAGCTAACTCTGCTCCTTTATTATCGGGATAATGTACTGCCTGTAAATCTGTAAGAAAACGAAATTTTAATTCTTCATCTTCAAATAAAAACTGTAATACTTTTATATTGATATCTTTTTCTGCAACAAAACTTAGCATGCCATAAGGTTGCTCCCAATATGTAAGTTGTTCCCCAAATTTATCTGTAAGTTTCTGTTGTACTACTTCGTTGGTTAAAGCCATTTTATTTTATAGAAATTCTAAAAAATTTATTTTATTGTATCCCATAACTGTTCATCAATTCTTTGTATTGGTCGCTTTCTCTTCTTCTTAAGCCCTCTGCGTGAACCAGTTCCTGTATTTTCATAAATCCATCTAAAATGGCTTCAGGTCTTGGTGGACAACCCGGTACATATACATCTACAGGAATTACCTGATCAATCCCCTGCATTACAGAATAAGTATCAAAAATACCACCGCTGCTTGCACATGCACCTACAGCAATTACCCAGCGTGGCTCTGCCATTTGTAAATAAACCTGTTTTAAAATAGGACCCATTTTTTTTGAAATGGTACCCATTACCATCAGCAGATCGCACTGGCGGGGAGAAAAACTCATTCGCTCGCTACCAAAGCGAGCAATATCGTAATGGCTGGCGGCAGTAGCCATAAACTCAATACCACAGCAACTGGTAGCAAAAGGTAATGGCCAAATAGAATTTTTACGGGCAAGGCTCACCACCTTTTCAAAATTAGTTGCCATAAAACCTTCTCCCATATACCCTTCAGGTATACCGGCAAATTTGACTGTGTTATTATATTGTACGGGACGAGACATTTTTTTAGTTTGTATTTTGTTAAGGATTTCATCTAAACGTTAACCAATGAGCTAATCACTAATTCTTCTAAATCATATTCCTATATTATTTTTAATCAATTTTTCGAAATTGCTTTTATACATTTTAATCTTCCCACTTCAACGCACCTTTTTTAAAAATATAAACAAAGCCTGCAAGAAATGAGCCTACAAACATAATCACTGCTAAAAAGGTATGCCACCCCATGGTTGGATCTTTTGCAAAATCTCTAAAATTTACTGCGTAAGGGTAAAAGAAAATAACTTCCACGTCAAACAAAACAAACAATATGGCAATTAAAAAGTATTTAATAGCCATTGGCTGGCGTGCGTTTCCCTTAATTTCTATTCCAGCTTCAAAATTTACAAGCTTATCAGCCGTTTTTCTTTTAGGGCCAAACCTTGCTGATGCAATTATCATGGTTGCCACAAAACCAACAGCAAAAACAATCTGCAAAAAAATTGGAAGATAATTTATAGTACCGTTTTCTGTTATTCTTAGAAAAAAAAACTGCATGGTGATTTCATATTATTACTATTACAAAATTAAGTTAGACAGAGCAATATACCATACCCATTGCGAAATTTATATAAACGAAAAAAGTTCCAAAATTATATTTGGAACTTTAATTTTATTTTGTTTTAACCAATATTAATTTTTTTTTGGAGTAGTTTTAGACTTTATAGCTGCCGGTTTAGGAGCTGCAGTAACTTTTGCATTTGGATCATTTTTAGAAACAAAATCTTTGTTTTTAATTGATTGTTCATCTGCAGGGTCTAAAGCCAGGGCTTTATCTGCGTAAGCAATTGCCGCAGGCTGATCTCTTTTAATATTAAAAGAGTATTGCATCATAAAAGTGTAAGCCCCAACCAACTGATCTTTAATTTTTGTTTTGTCCGATGCTTTTTCACCTATTTCAATTGCTTTTAAATAAGAGTTTAAAGCCAAACCTGTAGTGAGGGTTGTATCAATTCCACCATTTGCCTTGGCAATCATGTAGTAACCAAAAATATCATCAGGATATTTGACAGTATACTTTTTGAAGACAGAAACAGAAGAATCAAATTTTCCTGCACGGAAATAATCGTAACCTGCGTTGTACAAATCTACATTGCTGTAATTCTTTTTTGTAGAAAGTACCTGGTTGTACCATTTTGCAGATTCGCCAAAGTTCTTTTGAGTTCTGTAGGCGGTTGCAAGTGTTTTTAAATAGATAACTTTATTTTCTTCAATACTATCTAATGCAACTGCTTTTTCAACGTAAGATGCTGCCTGCGCTTCATTTCCTGGAAACTTAAGTAAAATCATAGCATAGGAAGAATAATCACCTGCACCGACTTTACTAATCATTTGCTTTTTAAAATATTCTTCATAACTCGCTTTTGCATTTAAAGAATCGCCAAGTCTGTTATAGGCTAATGCTTTTACTCCATACAAATTAGGGTAAACGGCTGTACCTCCTTTATTAATGCATTCCGAAGCTTTTGCTACGGCTTCGGAAAATAAACCCTGTGCATATTGCATACTTGCTCTTAAATAACATGCTTTAGGATCATCATCTGAATTGGTTAGCCATTTCTCCAAATATTGTGCACTTTTTGGAACATCTGTTTCGTAGTAATAATTAAATAAGGTATTATAAACCGGCGCATAATTAACATCTTTTGCAATAGCATCATTATAAAAACCATTGTACAAATTTTCCTGCATTCTACCCTGAGATTGATACAATCGACCTTTTCGGTAAATTGCCCTTGCATAATTAGGGTTTAACCTTAAAGCTGCATCATATGATTGTATTGCACTACCACCATCGCTATTTTTTCTATAAGCGTCACCAAGATTAGCCCACACTTCAGGATCTTTAAAACCTTTTAGGGTTGTAGCTAATTTTAATTTATCAATTGCATAATTGGCATCACCATTTTTAATTTCAGGATCACTGTTGGGTGCACCTATCGCATTTAATACATCAATTCTTTTACCTCCACTTAAAGAAATAGCAGTTTCAAATCTGTTTCGGGCATCAGCGGTTTTCCCTTCCAATAACTCGATATGACCAATACCTGCCAAAATCAAAGGGCTGTTGGGTGTTGCAGATAATTTTTGCAGGTAAAATGCTTTTGCCCCTGCAATATCTTCCAAACCAATCATTGACTGACCTAAATAATACGCAGCAGTTTCATCTGCAGGATTTGCTGCAGATAATTTTTGAAAAATATCCTTTGCACTTTTATATCTGTCATAATATAAAAACTTTTTTCCTTCATCAATTGTTTGTGCAAAAACAGTGTCTGCAAAAATTAATGCAACAAATGCTACTAAAAGTGTTTTCATGTTTATCATTTTCTCTTTTTAAATTTTCAAATACAATCTAAAGTATTTGTTTCACTATTAAATGTTACAATTTAATTTCCGGGAAGTTTATCATTTAAATTAACTGTTCTTAAACCAAACAACATTGATGGACCTAAGTAAGCTCTTCTAAAAATTAACTGTCCTCTTTCGAATTTTAAAAATGAAACAAAACCCGAACCCAAACCTGTGTAATTTTCTTTGATCGCATAATACAAACCACGTACCAAAGGATAACGCCTGTTTAGTATACTTTCCTGCGAGGGTAAAACATAAGCTTTATTGACACAAACATCACACCTAACGTATGCAATCTTTACTTTCCTTAACATTGCCACCTGTGCTGAATCTTCAGGATTTCCAATACGGTTTATTCCGACAAATCCAATTGCATTTTCATGCGTTGCTACGTAGTTTAATACTTCATCACTGTTTCTTACAGCCCTTACTACAGATGTATCAAAAGATTTACCTTTTAAAACAGAATCTTCAATAAACCGCACTGTACTTGTTTTATTTAGACCATCAAAAACCATCGTTTGTGTTCTGTTTATTTTTCCTGTAAGTTGCTCCTGCAAACGGTTCAGCGAAAATAATGTATCATTACTATTTATATTTACTACTAGTGCAACGGCATCAGATGCGAGTTCATTCCAGCCAGGGTTGAAAGAAAGTTTTTGAGTCATCACTTTTTCTTCATTGGCTGTAAGTCCCCTTGTTATTATGACTAATCTATTTAATGAATCATTAAAAAAATCTTTTAAACAATCAGCTTCAGACTTGTATTCTGCATTAATTTTTGTACCCGGAAAAGAGGCTTCGTACATGGCGATTTGTTCCATCATTACCGGAGCAAAAGACTCATCAACACTAATGTTGATACTTCCTTTTAAAGGAGTATCAGCAGCACCATATGCTTTTGATTTTCCTTTGCATGCTGTAACAAGAATAAGCGTAAGAATAAAATAAAATATTGTATAAAAAATGTGTCTTGTTTTCATGTTAGCGCTCCCTGAAATAATTTTTTTTATATCCTCTATAAATTCTAAAAAAACCATAAATAAAACAAATTATAGCAAACAGCTTGATCATTGCCGGATCATATTTATTTATAAAAGGTGCAGTTTTTGCAGTCGGAAATAAAAATACCAATCCGGCACAAACAAGAAAAATACCCATAACATAATTAGTAATGCTTTTCATGCGCACAAGTCCTTTATCACGTTCACTCGTTTCTTCTCTATCAAATTCTTCCAAAGCCATAATGCTATCTATTTGTGGCAATTTACTGATAAAAGATTTATGAATTATTCTGCTGCCAGAAAGTTTACAGGAATTGTATAGTAAATAGAAACATTTTCACCTTTGGTTTTACCTGGTATCCATTGAGGCATTTTTTTAAGAACTCTTATAACTTCATTGTTAAAAGCAGCGCCACCATCCTGCACAGTTTCAAATCCTTTTAAGTTTCCATCGTAACCTACTATAAATTTTATTTTTACTTTCACCTGCTCTCCTGCCTCCAAATCCTGTGGATTTCTTAAATTTATTTCTAAAAACTTTTTAAGAGCCGCCATACCACCGGGGTAACTAGGCATTACTTCTGCAAAATTGTTAGGGGTAATTTTATCTACTGCAGATTTAGTGGATCCAGGATCGCCAACTACAGAAGAAAATTCGAATTCTTTTGGTGTTACAGAAATTACTGAACCTGGTTTGCCCTCAATCTTTTCTATACCTATATTTAGACCTTCCTTTAAATCTTCAATCCTGGAAGTAATATCTTCTTTTGTAATTTGAATATTGTTTGCAAATATTTGGGTTGGTGGATTTAATTTAAGGCTGGCAGATTTTTGAGGCAATAATTTTTCTTTTGGTTTTTCTGGAACTATTTCTGACTTTACCTGCGGTGCAGGCATAAAATAAGGATCTGATATAAATGGTATAGGCAAAGCTTTTTCTTTATTAAAAAAAGTAACAATTATAAATAGGGCTACTAAAGAAAAAAGTAAATCCCAACGCTTTATATAGTCTGTTGTTATAAAATTTTCGGAGGGAATAGGCACCGTACGCTTTGTTGCGGTTATCAAATATGATATCTATTACATCGGCATTTAAAATGGCATCTGCTTTCATTGTAAATAGTTTTAGAAATGATGATAATGAATTTTAAAAACGGCCGTTTTATATGAGATGATGATTTAATAAAATTCCATAACAGATAAAGTGGAAAAAGTTGAAAAGGGTTTTATTGCCGAAAAGCGGCAGGATAGAAACGAAAATCCTTATTCATCCGAAGGAGAAAAAGATTGAAGTGTATAGCCTGAACCAAAGATGATTTAAAACAACTGACGAACGCCACAAACCGTTACCACCGGTATTTACATTTTCCCATTTGTAAAAACATGCAATACCCTTCATGTATGATAATTATATTTGCGTATGAAAATTTTAATGGTTTGCCTGGGTAATATTTGCAGAAGCCCGCTGGCTGAAGGGATTTTACAACATAAAGCAAATGTGGAAGGCCTGGATTGGACTATTGAAAGTGCAGGAACCAACGGGATACATGTAGGCGAACCTCCTCATGTTTTAAGCCAGAAAGTAGCAAAACAAAATGGCATAAACATTTGCAACCAACTTGCCCGAAAGTTTGAAGCAAAAGACTTTGAAAAATACGATAAGATATATGTGATGGCTGCAGATGTTATGCGGGATGTAAAAAAAATTGCAGGAAAATATTTTGATGCGAAAAAAGTAGATTATTTTTTAAATGAACTAAATACAGGCAAAAATGAAGAAGTACCAGATCCTTGGTTCGGCGATGAAGATGGCTACATTAAGGTATACGATTTAATAAATAAAACATGCAATGCCATTATCGCAAAACAAGCAATTACTAAAAACTAAAAAAGAAAATGACCAAACCAAGTTTGCCGCAGGGCACAAGAGATTTTGCCGCTGCTACGGTTTATAAAAGAAATTATATTTTAAATACAATTCGCTCTGTGTTTGAATTGTATGGTTTTGAACCATTGGAAACACCCGCCATGGAAAACCTTGAAACACTCATGGGAAAATATGGTGAAGAAGGCGATAAACTGATTTTTAAAATATTAAATAACGGATTGAACGATCCTAAAAATATAGAAAAAGCCAATGATGGTTTTGCAAAATTAATGGAGGGGAAAAATACAGCTTCCCTTACAGAACGTGCTTTAAAATATGACCTTACTATTCCTTTTGCAAGGTTCGTTGCAATGAATGCAAATACGCTTACCATGCCTTACAAACGCTACCAAATGCAACAGGTTTGGCGGGCCGACAGGCCTCAAAAAGGACGTTACCGAGAGTTTACTCAATGTGATGCAGATGTGGTGGGAAGCACAAGTTTGATAAATGAAGTAGAGCTTTGCGGAATTTATCACCGCAGCTTTGTTCAACTCGGTTTGCATAATTATGAATTGAAAATAAACAGCAGAAAAATATTGGCTGCATTGGCAGAAATAGCAGGTGGTGAAAATAAAATGATGGAGATAACTATTGCTATTGATAAGCTTGATAAAATAGGAATAGACAAAGTAAAGGAGGAATTAGAAACCCGAGGTTTAAATAATGACAATATTGATACGATTGAAAAATATTTAACCATAGAAGGCAGTAACGAAGAAAAAATTACTGCCTTAGAAAAAATGTTTGCAGAAAGTGAAACGGGCAAAAATGGTATTGAAGAACTCAAATTTATACTTTTCAATGCAGGAGATATTAACCTTGTAGTAGACTTAACACTTGCAAGAGGTTTAAATTATTACACAGGAATTATTTTTGAGGCAAAGGCGCCTGCAGAAGTAAAAATGGGAAGCATTGGCGGTGGTGGCAGATACGATAATTTAACAGGATTATTTGGAGTGCCAAATATTGCGGGCGTCGGTGTTAGCTTTGGTATTGACAGAATCTATGATGTAATGGAAGAGCTGAATCTTTTCCCGAAAAGTATTGCAACCACAAGTAAAGTAATATTTTTTAACTTGGGTGATAATGAGGCCAGTATTGCATTACGGCTTATGAACACTTTAAGGGATAATAAAGTTGCTTGTGAGTTATACCCAGAAAAATTAAAAATAGACAAACAATTTAAATATGCCGATAAAAAAAATATTCCCTTCGCAGTTATAATTGGTAGTAAAGAAATGGAAAATAAAACCTGCATGGTAAAGGATTTAAAAAAAGGAGAACAGACAGAAATTTCTTTTGATTCATTAATAACTTATTTAACAGATAAATAAAATGATACCAGGTTACCAAACCAATATTTAAAGCATTAACATAAAACAAACAATCATGACTAAACGAATTTTTACTTTAACCCTTGCGGCATTGGTGGCTGTAATTCTCTTTTCATCATGCTCAAAAAAAACCAATAAAGAGGGTCGTTACATCCCTTTCAATACAGGTATTGTTGTGCATGTAAATGGAGAATCGCTGAATGCGAAATTGCCATGGGAAGAAATAAAGCAGAATGAAGCTTTTAAGAAGATGATTGCAGATACGAGTGTTTCTTCTTTTACAAAATCACTTTTACAAGATCCTGAAAACAGCGGTGTAAATACAAAAGGTAACATTATACTTTTTGTTATAAAAGATACAACAGGTGGCTATACCGCAGTTGAAGGAGCTATAAAAGATGAAGCAAAATTTAAAACCATGCTTGCTTCCGCTTTGAAGAATGGCAAAGAAACTACAAAGGATGGCTTTACTTATTATGCTGATAAAAAAACAAGTGTAGCTTACAACAAAGAAAAATTTATTGTAGCAATAAATACCCCGCAGATAAATGATATGGAAAAAACTTTTTCAGCAGCAATGGATTCAACAACTGAAATAGGTACACCAAAAGCAAAATATACAAGAGATATGAATGTCGTTGTTGCAGGAATCCTTGGGTTAAAAGAAGATGAAAGTCTGGCAAATAATGAAAAGTTTTCGGGCTTAATAGCTGAAAAAGGTGATGCTCATTTTTGGTTTAATGCGCAATACTTTTCGCCAACTGCAGCTTTATCCGGTATTGGCGCAATGGCCAACTTAAGTAAACTATACGATGGTGCTATTACCACCGCCACCGTTAATTTTGAAAACGGTAGAATAAATTTAGATGCTAAATCTTACGGTGGAAAAGAGATGACTGATTTGTATAAGAAGTACAGCGGTAAAGATTTTGATAAGTCAATGGTTAAAAATATTCCATCAAAAAACTTAGCTGGTTTATTTGCTTTCAATTTTAAACCGGAAGGCGTAAAAGAGTTTTTAAAACTTTTAAATATGGATGGTTTGGTTAATCTCGGTGCGGCCCAGGCAGGTTTTAATTTAGATGATTTTGTAAAGGCAAACAAGGGCGATATTCTTATTGCGGTTACCGATGTTAGACAGGATTCAATCACAGGACAAGCTGCCGATTTTATTTTTGCTGCAGCTATAAATGATAAGCCATCTTTTAATAAAATAATAGATGCGGGTAAAAAGTTTGGTGGACCAATGTTAGGTGCCGAAAATAAGTATGCATATAATGTGAATGATAGATATTTTGTGTTTACAAATAACAAGACCGCTACAGATACTTACATAGCGGGCACTGGAAATACCAGCTTTGATTTTTTAGATAAAATTAGCGGCGGACCTTTTGGTGGATTTATAAACTTTCAGTATATATTTAATAACATGAAACCTAAGGTTACAGCAGATAGTTTGGATGTTGAAATATACAACGCTTCCGTAAAAATGTGGGACAACCTATTGATAAGTGGTGGTAATTTTAAAGACGGTGGAATTACCCAGCATTGGGAAGTAAACATGATGGATAAAAAAACCAACAGCTTAAAACAGCTGAACACTTATTTAGGCACCATGTCAATTATACAGGAAAAGAAAAAAGCAAAAAATAACATGGCATGGATGAGTGAAGATGTGATGGCACCGGCAACAGTGGATACTACGATGATGGTTAAGCCAATGAAAAAAATAGTGGCAAAAAAATAATAAAATATTGTCTCATAAAAGCCGTCCCTACAAAGACGGCTTTTTTATTGCTGCATTTATGGAGATTTCATTAAATAATATTATTCCCGATTTTCTTGAAAAAGAAAAAACTGATCATTCTGCTGTATGGAAAAAAATAGTATCATTTAAACAAGGGCAAAAAACAGAAATCATTGCACCAAGTGGCAGCGGTAAAACTTCCCTCATCCATTTTTTATATGGTTTGAGAAAAGACTACAACGGAATACTGTTATTTGATAAAAAAAATATTAAAAGTATAAATCCACCTCAGTTAGCAGATATACGTGCAATGCACCTCAGTATTGTTTTTCAAGATCTTCGGTTGTTTAAAGATTTTAGTGTTTTACAAAATTTGGATATTAAAAGAACTCTTGCGCCCTATCACAAAACTTCTTTAATAAATGAAATGGCAGAAAGGCTCTGCATTACAAACAAGCTTTCTCAAAATGCAGGCACCTGCAGTTATGGAGAACAGCAACGAATAGCCATCATCCGTGCATTGCAGCAGCCGTTTAATTTTATTATTTTAGATGAACCTTTCAGTCATCTCGATGAGGAAAATGGTAAAAAAGCAATGTTACTTATAGAAGAAGAAGCCCACAAAAGAGGAGCAGGGATTATTCTAGCAGACCTGCAACACAATCTATTCTTTAATGCTGACAGTACTTTACATTTATAAATATGGTTGAATCAAACAGAAATATTTCATTTAAAACCATAGCTGCTTTTTTACAAACCGGTAACAAAGTCTCCCGTTTTTTTAGTTATGCTGGGTTGGCTGTTGGCGTAATGTTGTTGTTGTGTTGTGTGCAGCTATACATTAATATTAACCTCTTATTAAAGGAAAAAAATCCCCGAAAAAACGGTTACGATTTTATATCTGTTACAAAAAAGATTACCAACGAAAATATGGGTAAGGACAATCGTTTTACTGAATCAGAAGTAGCAGATTTTAAAAAACAATCTTTTATTGTTGATGCTGCGCCCTTGCTCAGCAATCAGTTTAGAGTAAAAATGAGTGCCGGTGATATTATTCCTTTTAGCACAGATTTATTTTTAGAATCTATACAAAATAATTTTATTGACACGCTTCCCCCGTCCTTTACCTGGCAGCCAGGGCAAACGACGGTCCCTATCATTTTCTCCGCAGATTTTTTAGAAATGTATAATGTGTTTGCCCCTGCACAAGGCTTGCCACAATTATCTGAAAGCAGTATTGGTGCGGTGAATATAATTTTAGAATGTTCTGCACCTGATGGCACCGTAATGAAATTTACAGGAAACATTGTCGCGGTAAGCGATCGGTTAAATACAGTGCTAGTACCGGAGAGTTTTTTAACATGGGGAAATAAAATGTTCAGTGCTCAACCTGAACAACCGGCGGCAAGGGTTTACATTAAAACTACTGATGCAAACAGCGTACCGCTGCAGAACTATCTTCAACAAAATAATTACCATGTAAACAAAGACAAAACAAAATTTGGTAGAATTAAGCGTACGCTGCAGGCAATTGTAGCTGGGCTTGGTGGCCTTGCATTGCTGGTTGTTTTATTATCAGTTTTACTGTTTTCCTTTTATTTACAGTTAATGATTAGTCGCAGTAAAGCCAATCTACAACTTCTACTTACACTAGGTTATTCGCCTTTATGGCTAAGTAAAACTGTTGCTAAAAAATGGATTTCTGTTTATGCAGTTATTATTTTAATAGCCCTAGCAGCAACACAACTCTTTCAATTTTTTTTTCAGAAAAACTTTGTAGCAGGGCAAGATGTGCTTTCGCCGTTGATAGATTATAAAGTAATTATTTTGAGTGCTCTTTTATTTGCACTCTGTATATTTTCAACTTACCGGTTAATAAAAACGCAGTTGTATAAGTTGTAATTATATTTACAAGTTTACTCCTATTAGAAAAGTCCTTGAGTAACAAACTTACCGTGGTCTATAGTCTGTCGTCTTGCTCAAACATTCTCATAAATAATTGCTGCTCCCTGCCCAACGCCTACACACATTGTAGCTAATCCATACTTACTTTTTCGTTTTTGCATTTCGTGTAGCAACGTTGTAGAAATACGCACACCACTGCAACCAAGTGGATGACCGAGTGCAATAGCGCCACCATTTAGATTTACTTTATTGCTGTCTATTTTTAACTCCTGCATGCAGGCAATACTTTGTGAGGCGAATGCTTCATTCAGTTCTATCAAATCGATGTCTTCTATTTTTAGCCCGGCACGTAACAATGCTTTTTGTGTTGCTGGTACCGGACCAATGCCCATTACCTCAGGATCAACACCTGCAACTGCCATTCCCACAATTTTTGCAATAGGTTTTAGATTGTATTTTTTTACAGCCGCTTCGCTAGCGAGTAACATAGCCGCAGCCCCATCATTTATACCACTACTATTACCTGCTGTTACTGTTCCATCTTTTATAAATGCTGGTTTTAAAGTTGCCAATTTTTCTGCAGATGAAACTCTTGGATGTTCATCTTTTGTAAAAAATATTTCTTGTTTACCCTGCATTATTTTTACCCCAATAATTTCTTCCTTAAATTTTTCTGCTTTATTTGCAGCCTCATATTTTGTTTGACTTTCAGCTGCAAATTTATCCTGCGCCTCACGAGATATATTCCATTTTTTTGCAACATTTTCTGCCGTTTCTCCCATTGTGTAAGGATGATACATTTCACTCAATTGCTTATTTATAAAACGCCAGCCCATGGTAGTATCAAAAATCTGAGCATTCCTGTCAAAAGCATTGGTACTTTTTGGCATTACAAAAGGCGCCCTACTCATGCTTTCCACCCCACAGGCAATCATCAATTCAGCATCGCCGCAAGCAATGGTTCTTGCACTATCCATTATTGCCTGTAAACCACTTGCGCAAAGTCTATTTACCGTATTGCCTGCAACAGTTGTTGGTAACCCTGCAAGCAAAGCAGCCATGCGAGCCACGTTGCGGTTGTCTTCACCCGCCTGGTTTGCTGCGCCGGCAATTACATCTTCAATGGCATTTACATCTACATTTGGGTTTCTCTCTACAAGAGCTTTTATTACATTCGCCAATAAATCATCCGGACGAACACCAGATAGTGCACCACCATATTTTCCAATCGGCGTTCTCACAGCATCAATTATATAAACCGTTTCCATATAAATATTTTCGTTTGTGTTTGTTATTTTTTATTGTCCGGGCAAAGATGCGGCTATGGTCATCATCGTTGTGTCACTCACTTCAGGGTCATACCTTTTTTCAACTTTAATTGTGCATTTCAATATTCTATATAAAAGATGTATTAAAAGGCTAAATATCCGCTACTAGAACTGTAGTTTTTTCCCAAAGGCCAAAAGTAGTTTATCTTTACAAAATGTCGGAAAAGAAAAACATACGTGATTTTGACCTTGTTGGGCTAAAAGAATATTTTGAAACTATTGGGGATAAGCGTTTTAGAGCCATGCAGGCATATGAATGGCTATGGAAAAAAAACGCTCGCAGTTTTGATGAAATGAGTAATCTATCTCTTGATCTTCGTACCAAATTAAAAGAAGAATTTACATTACCTGCTATAACAGTAGATGCTACACAACACAGCAACGACGGTACTTTAAAAAGCCGGTTTAAAACCTGGGACGGTCACATGATTGAAGGGGTTTTAATTCCCACCGAGAAGAGATTTACTGCCTGTGTTTCTTCACAAATTGGTTGTAGTCTTACATGTGCATTTTGTGCTACCGGTAAAATGGATCGTAAACGCAACCTCAGCTTCGATGAAATTTATGATCAGGTTGCTTTGTTAAACGAACAATGCCAAAAAACATATCAGAAAAACTTAAGCAACATCGTTTACATGGGTATGGGCGAACCGTTGCTCAATTATAAAAACGTACTTAAATCTATAGATAAAATTACATCTGCAGAAAGTATGAACATGAGTCCAAACCGGATCACAGTTTCTACTGCAGGTGTTTCAAAAATGATTCGCCAACTGGGAGATGATAATGTGCGTTTTAATTTAGCAGTATCGTTGCATGCGCCTACTGATGGGCAACGTACAGAAATTATGCCCATCAATGAGAGTAATAATTTAAAAATACTAATTGAATCACTTCAATATTTTCATCTTAAAACAAAGAATGAAATAACACTGGAGTATATTTTATTTAACAACATTAATGACTCCCTGGAAGATGCTGAAAATCTGGTAAAAATTTACCGGCAGGTACCAACACATCTCATAAATATTATTGAATACAATCCTATTGCTGGTGTTTCGTTTATGAAGCCAGACGAGGAAAGGACAAACGCTTTTACAGATTATTTAATTAAGCATAAAATAAATGTACGAGTACGCCGCAGCCGTGGTAAAGACATTGATGCCGCTTGTGGGCAGTTAGCTAATAAGTAAATAAGATATTTTAAAGTTGAATTATTAAAAGGGAAAATCATTTTCCCCTTTAACGTTTTATTTATTAAACTTTTTTATGCTCATAGCGTCTATAATAGATAACAATTAAAAAATAAACTTAAGACAATGAAAAAATTATTAGCATTATCATTCGCCGCAGTTATACTGTCATCAGCCGCATTTGCACAAAAAGAAAGAACTGTTAATAACAAACCTAGAATGGAGCGACATAAAGAAAAGCATGAAAAGGGTAAAATGATGAAAGAGCTTAACCTTACGAAGGAACAAAAAACGCAGTTAAAAGCGCAACATCAGGAAATGAAAGCCAAGCGCAAAGCATTAAAAGCACAGGACAATATTACTGTGAAAGAAATGCGTGAAAAGCAAGTTGCATTAAAGGCCGAACAAAAAGGCAAAATGGATGCTGTTTTAACTGCTGACCAAAGAACTAAAATGGCAGACTTAAAAAAGCAAAAAATGGCAGAAAGAGGCGAAAGAAAAATGAAAAGAAATAAAAAAGAAAGATAGTTTTTGGTTAATGATGAAGTGGAAAAGGACTCAGTAATGTGTCCTTTTTTTTGTGGGCAACATATCCGAAATAGTTGATCAAATAAATAAAATTTATATTTGCTCTTCATCTACTGTTGCAAAACAGCAAAAATATTAATATTATGGGACAGGACGCCTTCAAAAAGTTTATCAATCCAAAGAAAAACAGTGTAGTAAAAGAAGAAATAAGGCAGGATAAAAAGAAAGCCCGAAAAGAAAAAAGAGAATATTTCGAAACTAAGAAAGCAGAAGAATACAAAGCCCGCCAGGCAAAAAAGGGAATTGTTGTAAGAGAAAAAGCTGCACCGGCGCCACATCCATCATCGGATCCATCTAAAAGATCGGTTGCGAAAAGTGCTGTAAAACCTATCATAACTACAGATAAAAAGCAGTTAACAACAGAAGTTGTAATGCCCCTCAATAAATTTTTAGCCCATTGTGGCGTTTGTTCCCGCAGAGATGCCGTAACAATTATTACCCAAGGAAGTGTAAAAGTAAATGGCGATGTAGCTACTGAACCTGGTTATAAAGTTCAGCAAACAGATGAAATTATTTACAACGGCAAAAAACTCTTTGTTACTAAAAACCTTGTTTATATTTTATTAAACAAACCAAAAGATTATATAACTACCACTGATGATCCACAAGGAAGAAAAACGGTGTTGGAATTAATTAAACAAGCTACTGTAGAAAGGGTTTACCCTATTGGCAGATTGGATAGAAATACATCCGGCGTTTTGTTACTAACTAACGACGGAGACCTTACTCAAAAACTTTCTCATCCAAGTTATGAGATTACAAAAATTTATGAGGTAAGACTAGATAAACCACTTACTAAAGCTGATTTTGATAAAGTTTTGGCAGGACTAACTTTAGAAGATGGAGCAGTGTTTGTAGATAGTTTGGCTTATTCAGACCCTAAAGACAAATCAATTATTGGTATAGAAATACACAGTGGCAGAAATAGGATTGTGCGCAGAATTTTCGAAAGTATGGGCTACGATGTGAAAGGTTTGGATAGAGTAATGTATGCAGGACTTACAAAGAAAAATGTTGAGAGAAGCAAGTGGCGTTACCTGAGTGAAAAAGAAATAAGGGTGTTGAAATATATGAACGAATCTAAACGTAGTGCTAAGAAAACAAAAGATGTGGCGCCTGAAAAAGTAGCAGTAAAACCAGAGCCGATTAGTGATGATAAAAGAAAAGGAAAAGATTATTCCAACGAGGAAATAGCAGCAGCATTGGGTGAAGAAATTGTAGCCCCGGAAAAAGTGAAAAGAGAGAAGGAAGCAAAAATTCCGCAGCCAAGAAAATTTAAAACCCATTCAGAAAAGAAAGCAAGTAAAAAAAATACTATTGGCAAAAAGTAAATATGATATCATTTTTGAGAATGATGATTTTCTGGCTATAAATAAACCGAGTGGAATGCTCACCATCCCTGATAGGGAGCAAACCGAAAAGTCGCTGAAAGAATTTCTGACTGATAAATACGGAAACATTTTTATTGTACACAGGTTAGATAAGGATACAAGTGGTTTAATTTTATTTGCTAAGAATGAAGCCACCCATAAATACTTGTGTAAAATTTTTGAAGAAAGAAGAGTAGAGAAGTTT
>JAYUZL010000010.1:0-2260 GCA_043751875.1 Ferruginibacter sp. | reverse complement strand
GGTAGCCGCAATAAAATTTCTATCTTAGCAACATGCCTGTAAATAGCAACATGCATTTTGATAATGGACTTTTTTTGATCACTTTTGCCTCTTGCAACCTGCTATACTTTTTTAGCTTTATCAATACTTATAAATTAGTGTACATCAAGTTAAGCGGACTGAAAATAGAAATTTTTATTTTACTTCATTGGGGTAGTGATCCCCAATATTTAAAAGCAACATGAGCCTTCCGAAAAATGGCTAACGGTATCAATACAATTCATTTAAATATTAGTTTATGTTCAACTGTTTAATAAAAAATATAGTACTTACGTCCATGCTGCCCTTCACTGTTTATATTGTAGCGGCTCAAAAAATACTGGAGCCTAAACCAATGAGTACAGAATGGTCAAAGCCCTATCAGCCATTCCGGATTGCCGGCAACCTTTATTACGTGGGCACATACGATCTGGCTTGTTATCTTATAATAACAACACAGGGCAATATCCTGATTAATACAGGGCTGGCAGCTTCTGCAGCACAAATTAAAAAGAATATTAAAACCCTAGGCTTTCAATTTGCCGACATTAAAATCCTCTTAACCACACAGGCGCACTACGATCATTTAGGTGCAATGGCTGCCATAAAAAAAGCAACCGGGGCACAATTGATGGTGGACGAAAAGGATGCTGCTGTAGTGGAAGATGGTGGTAGCTCAGACTATGCGTTGGGTGGCAAGGGCAGCACCTTTGAGTCGCTAAAGCCCGACCGTTTATTGCACGATAACGACACCATTTACCTCGGCGATATGAAGCTGGTAATGTTGCATCACCCCGGACACACAAAAGGCTCCTGTAGTTTTTTATTTACGGTAAAAGATGATCAGCAACTGTACAAAGTGCTTATTGCCAACCTGCCCACCATAGTTACGGCAAAGCCCTTTGCAGCTATTGCAGCATATCCTGAAATAGTTAGTGATTACGCTTATACATTGAAGGCAATGCAAAATATAACTTTTGATATTTGGCTGGCATCACATGCCAGTCAGTTTAAATTGCATCATAAGCATCAGCCCGGCGACGCATATAACCCTGCTGCTTTTAAAGACCAGCAGGGTTATAATATCGAAATCAGTAATCTTCAAAAGGAATATCAAGCTAAGCTTCAACAGTAACTATTTTGCTCTGGCAATATGTCTGATAAACACATCGCCCCAGGAATTTTTAAATGCGTACGTTTTTTGTCTATCAGGCAGAGCTCAACAAGAGATCACAATATTCTTTATAGTAACTACTTAAAAAAAAACCCGTTCAACACAAAATGTGCAACGGGATTTTTTTATAAAAATTTATTATCAGGCTCCTTTGGTAACAACTGCTTTATCAGTATTAATCACCACGGGTTCAGCCAATGCTTTACTTTTTCCAAGATCAACCAATACAGGTGCCGCTACAAAAATAGAGGAGTAGGTACCGGTAATAACACCAATCAACATTGCAAATGCAAAACCTCTTGTTACTTCACCGCCAAAGATGAACAATATTAAAATAGTTAAGAAAACGGTTAACGAAGTCATGATAGTACGGCTCAATGTATCATTGATAGCACGGTTAATAATTGAACCTTTGCTTTCTCCTTTTTTAGCAGTTCCGCTGTATTCCCTTATACGATCAAATACAATCACCGTGTCATTCATACTAAAACCTATTACCGTTAAAACTGCTGCAATAAAATGCTGGTCAATTTCTAAAGGAAAAGGCACAATATTTTTAAAGAAAGAAAATACAATTAGTGTTACAAATACATCATGCAGTAAAGAAAATATAGTTCCAACAGAATAACGCCAGTCACGGAAACGGACAAATATATACAGGAAGATAATGAGCATAGCAAACAGAGTAGCTTTGATAGCTCCACTTTTAAGTTCTTCCGAAATGGTAGGTTGCACTGTTTGAGAACTTAAAATATTGTTCTTTGCAAAATCAGCATAAGTAACGCCGGGCAATACTTTTTGAAGCCCCTGATATAATTTTGTTTGCACTAAACTATCAGCATTATCAACACCTTTTTTATAAGAAGTAGTAATATTTAAATGCTTGCTATCACCCACAGTTTTAATAATGGGAAAGTCTCCGTCAAAAGCATTTTTTAAATCATCTCTTACGGCATCATTTTTTACAGATTGAGGGAAAGCCACCGTGTAACTGCGTCCACCTTTAAATTCAACTCCCTGGTGAAAGCCATTAAAATAACTACTAATGCCCAACAATAAAACACCTAC
>JAYUZL010000009.1:0-2727 GCA_043751875.1 Ferruginibacter sp. | reverse complement strand
AATTATGGTAGGTTTTGGAAATGCTACCTATTCGTTCTATTTGCTGCATACTTCGTTTGTTCTATCCTACATATACAAATATCTAAGTAAAAATATTTTTATTACGTTCGTCGCTATGGTTATTATTTCCTATTGTTTTTTCAAACTTATTGAACAACCAATTGCAAAATATTTAAAAAGAAAATTATACAGAAAAATAGAAATAAATTAGTGCTACAGGGCAAATACTGCTTCAACTTACAACGACTCTAAAAACAATAACCAAATTATATACATGCCGATATGACATTAAAACCTTTCATAAAAGTATTAAACAATCACTCCAAAATTTTAATTATATCAATTTGGCTTTTTAGCTCTCTATTATATTTAAAACTATTTGGAATAGTAACCAATCTGGAAGCAGGGAAATACATTGATGAAGCCGGCACACTTATTAAAAATGGCAGTTTCTCTGCACCAAGGTATTGGTTTTATAGTATCACTATTTTTATTATTGCTATTGCCTTAAAACTTAAGATAGGTTTAACGGGAGCATTTATAATACAGGCGCTGCTTAACCTTTATGCTTATTTATTTTTTTACAAAGCTTTAAAGAAAACTTTTCAAATACCTGCAACGGCTTTGTTTATTATTTTGTACCTGCTTATTTTTTGGCCCTATCAAAGTTGGGAAGTTTTTTTATTTACAGAGTCAGTTTTTTTTAGTTTAATCCTTATTTTATTCTCTAGCGTGATTTTATACAAACCTGAAAGTATCAAAAATATTTTGCTGATTTGTATTGCTTTGGTACTTGTTATAATGTCACGTCCATTAGGAATTCTTTTTGGTGGGAGTATTTATTTATATCTTTTTTATTACGCCAATAACAAATGGAAAATTATTTTAGGCTGTGGCTCTTTACTTTTTTTGGCATTTTCTTATTATACTATCAACACAATATTTTCTACCATTAAAGACTGGACAATTACCCAGGCTTTTGAGCAGGAAAGTGTAATTTGTGATTTGCCCACTGTTACCCCTTCTTTTACTAAATTAGATCTTGCCACAAGTGGTAACCCCGTTTATCATCTCTGTTATTATTTAATGCATAATTTTTCTCATTTTTTGCATTTTGCCAGCATAAAACTTCAATATTTCTTTTTAATGACCAGGCCATTTTACAGTAGGGTGCATAATTATTTTTTATTGCTAAATACAATTCCGGTATACCTATTAATGATAGGAAGTTTTTTTATAAAAAAAATAAAATTCAATAAGGGAGCCGCCATCTTTTTAATGAGCAGTATTGCACTTTACACCTTAACAATAATTATTCAATGTGATGATTACCAGAACAGGTTTATTCTTTCTATCTATCCGTTTTTTGTAATTCTTGCGGCACGAACAATAGAATATTTTATTTTATATTTTTTTAAAAACTACAAACAAACTGCCGGTGCCGGTATAGAAAAACCGGTTCTTTAAATTCAGTAACCGAAATATTTTTTCAAATAATTTTGAAAGAAATACAAAGTGATAATATTTAAGCCGTGTAACCAGAAAATGTGTATCGGCATATTGCCCGCATTTGGAACTATAAATTATCTGCAGATTATTACGGCCTGCAAAAACAGCAAGGCTTTGCCGGGTGAAGTACTGAATATGTTCTATTGGTTTATATTGAAACCATCTTTTTCCAAAAATCCTTCTTTGCAAACTATTATAATTTGGAGTAACCATTATTACAATACCGTCAGCATCAAGTAAGTGATTTAATTGCTTAAATGCCGCGTCTATGCCGGGTATATGTTCTATAACATCAAAGAGAGTAATAAGCTGGTATTTATGTTTACCTTCAAAATTTTCTAATGAACAACGATATACTATTTGGTCATCATTCTCTAAATGGATACACATTTCAGTATCGAGTTCCAGGCCTTCTGCATTCCATCCCCCCGCCTTCATTACGTTTAAACAATAACCAGCAGCACAACCAACATCCAACGCATTTACAGGTTTAGCGGCAGGCATAAATGGTACTGCATCTTTCAACCATCGCTCAAAATTTTTTATCCTTAACCTCTTGTCCTGTTCATATCCAACATACCCGTAGTTTTTATTTTTAAAATAATTGTGGGTATAAATATTTTCCAGTTTTTCATTCGCTATACGTGGATTTACAAAAACAAAATTACATTCAAGGCATTGTACAATGTAGAAACCTGATTTAACTACCAATGGTTTTGTGCTAATACTGCTACATAAGGAGCAGGGATATTCTTGCGTAGTAAATTCCATTTACATTAATTAATAAACCGAATAGTTTGAAGAACAATATTAAACTATTTTTCCTTTCATCGCATGGCCGATTGCACTGTCCATTATTCTTTCTGCATACGGCCTTGAAATATCATTCAGTATTTCTACTTTAGCGTGTATCAAATCTTTGTCATCCATAGTTAGCGATAATTGCAAAGCCTGCATTGCAGCAGCAGTCTGCATCATTTCATTTTTTGTAAGATGAGCAGCATTTTTTTGAATAAACTTTTGTGTAGTTTCCAGCAACTGCTCTCCTTCCGTGCTGGCTTCTGCCAATGCCCGGGCAGCTATATCTTCTTTGGCGTATGTGATGGAATCTGACAACATTTTTTCCAACTCCTGGTCTGTTAAATCTTGCTGTGCTTTTACTGTAATACTTTGCTCAATACCACTGCGCAATTCTTTTGCTTTAACTACTAAAATACC
>JAYUZL010000008.1:0-25601 GCA_043751875.1 Ferruginibacter sp. | reverse complement strand
AATATATTCCCCCAAAGCCGGAGATAATACTATCGGTTTTATTTCCATGGGAGCATCTACTTTTTTGCAGCTTGAAAAAATAACTATTGTAACAAGAATAGCACTACTGATTTTTTTTAAGTTCATTTAAATTGGGTTTTATTTTGTTTAAGAAAAATGTTTAATGTGAGCCTGTAATTAGAAAGCGGCATGGGATAATATTTTACTAATTCATATTGGGTGTTGAAGATATTATTGGCTTCAAAAACTAATTTATAAACAGCCTTTTTTTCTTTGAAAAAACAGGAGAATGAAAGATCATTGGTAGTAAATGGCTGCAATATATTCTCGAAAACCTGATCACCCTGTTTATAGCGATACGAAGAAAATAAAATATTATAATTTAAAAAAAATCTTTTGTAATTAACGCTTAAAGTGCCGCTGCCACTATTTTTGGGGGTATAGGTTAACTGTGTTTTATAAAGAGGGGAAGTTGCATCTGACAGATCTAATGCCTCCTGAAAAGTGTAGGTAATATCTGTAGACAATTGTAAATTCTTCCATTCTTTAAACTCAGAATGCACAGCAATATCAATACCTTTTATTTTTACTTTACCAATATTTTGCACCGACCATTGAAAAAGATTTTGTCTAGGAGCAGCTAAAATTTTATCATTTACTGTATTGTAATAAGCATCTGTAGTTATCCAACAACGTTTTAAGAATAAGAATGGTTGTTTCTCATAAGTGAAACCAATGTTGAATTGATCGGCAAATTCAGGACGAAGTTTTGTATTGCCTACATTCGTATAATAAAGATCATTAAAAGTAGGCGCTCTAAATATGTGTTTGTAAAATATTCTTGTACGAAACGGTACAGTTTTAAAAGGTTGAATACTAAAAGCTAAACCATTGGAAAATCGATGAAAATTGTTTCCTGATTCTCCTAACTTCACTTTTTCATTTATAATAGAATAAAGAAAATTTCCAGAAAGTTCATATTGCTTTTTTTTAAGTTGAAAAGCAATATTATTAAGAAATGAAGTTCGGGTAGGAGCAGCAAAATTTTGAGCAAAAATATCTGTGCGGGTAAGTTTATTATTAAATGCATCAGCAGCAAAACTTACATGAAGATTACTGTTAAAGGCATAGCTGTATACTGCTGACAGGTAAATTTCTTTTTGATGAAATTCGTTTTCCAGCTTTCCAAAATTATTGGGATATGATGGGTCGAGATAATAACTTTTATCCTGCTGATATTTTCCATTTACAAGCAGTTCGCTTTTAAGTGATATTTTATTTCTCCAAGAACCCTGTACAAACATTTCTCTCTCATTTAGGCGTTGGTTGCTTATTGTATTATAAAAAACAATTGCACCGGGTAATCCTCTTCTGGAATTATTAAAATAAGTTTTAAAGTTGATTTTATTGTGTTCGTTTACCTGAAAACCTGCATCTGCTTCCATTCTAAATGAATTAATATCAGAGTTAATTCTCTTTAAATGACTTGTATTATTTTCATAAGAAATGAAAGGATAATCTGAAATAGCAAGTTGGTATTGACCGCTAAACGAAATTGTTAAGCGTTTATTGATTAGCTTTTGTATTGCCAAAGAAGGAGAAATATAACCAAATGACCCACTTTGAATTTTTAAATTTATAGTGTTGGCTGAATCTCTGTTAGCTATCCCTGAAATAGTTTTTATAACTAATAAGGAAGAATAGGAATAAGCCTTTGCAGATGATAGATTATCAGATGGGCCACTATTATGCAATTCTATCTGATAAATATTATCAAGTGAAAATTTCCCTAGGTCTATTAATCCTGCCTGTGCATTTCCCAGGGCTATTCCATCATATAAAATACCTGTATGGCTAGCTCCAAGACTTCTTACAGAAACTGTTTTTAAACCCCCAATGCCTCCAAAATCTTTCACTACTACTCCGGCAAAATGTTTTAATGCATCAGCAACTGAATAACTATTCGTCTTTGATGCATCAACTGTATTTAGTATTTGAACAGGAGTAGGGCTTGTTATAGAAGAATAATTTCTTTTGGCTATAACCTTAACATTACTAAGTGTATCATGTTTTTGAGCAACACACAATGCAGGAAACACTGCATAAAATAAAATATAAAATGGTATTAAGAATTTCAACAAAAGCTGTTTTTATAAATTACAGCTTACGTATGAGCAGGCGTATGCAAATGCAGCACAAGGTTACATCTACAGCCTTTCACCCGAAAGCTTTTGATTAGTTAGAAAAAGGCAGGTCTTCTGGCTTGGCGCATCTAAATAACCTTCCCGTCTCTAAAACAGTGGTATATATATTTAGATTTTTTACCGGAGTAAAAAACGACTTTACAGCTACGGGGATAGCTCCCGATTTAAACGGGATTCCCTTTTAATTGCTGTTAAATTATTAACAGCAAACCAATTTCTTTTGTAAAAGTAAACATTAAAACTTAAAAAAAAGAAGCACCTTTTCCCGGTATTCTCTTTCAAAAAAAACCGTATTGTTTTTAATTAGTTGAGCTGGCTTTTTAAAAAATTCTCAATCATATTACAAGGCACCAAAAAAGGTTTATCAGCAATATCAATATTTAAATCTTGTCCGTTAACTTCATAAGACCCAATGACAGTATTACCAAAAATACTTACATCAAAATTACCTGCAGTTTCATTTCCGATAAAATTTCCACCTTGTGATTCCACCGTTTTTTTAGCTTTTTCTAATATTTCCGTTACAGATTTTGTAAACGGTATTGTAAAGTTACATGTTGACATATTTTTATTTTTCTTTATGAAAAAATCCATTTCTATACAAAGAAATGGATTTTTATAAATTGAACAATAACTGATTTTTACTATGGTATTCTGCCGTCTTTTCTATCTTTAGATCTACCAAGAATGTAACCACCGGCTGCACCTGCCGCACCTCCAATAATTGCACCTTTTGCATTCTTTCCTATTACCCCACCAATTACTGCACCACCGACACCACCAATAATTGCCCCTTTAGCAGCTTTGCTTATACCCCTTCTTCTTGTGGGCTGAGTAGGATAATTACCAGAGCCTGAGTTGTTAACTGTTGAATTGTTATTTGTGGATGTAGAGGTGGAATTACCATATCTTGCTCTTGAACGTTGTCTTGTACTTGTAGTTCTCCGTGTTGGTGCAACGGCTGCAGCTACCGGAGCAACAGCAACCGGCTTTTTGGCCAGACCTGTATCGCTTAAATAACTTCCTGCAGCTTTGCTGGTGTCAGTCATTATTACAATGTTTTTATCAGTTTCTAATGTTTCTTTTCTTTTACACGAGGCAAACAAAATAGTTGCTAAAAGTATAATTGATAATTGTTTCATAACGCTTAATTTAATTTTTAATTAGTTTCGTACTACACACGCTTTAAAAACTGTGCCAAAAATACCTAAGAGGTACTTATTATATTAAAGGGCTACCGAAAAAACGGTATAATTTTAAACCTATTTCATGTTCCTTCATATGAAAAACTCAACGGCGTATATCAATTTTATTAACGGTAGGTTTTTTAGCGAAGGGTTGAGAATGACGATTGGTATTGTTTTACCTGCATTTTTATTTGGATATTTTAACGAATTACCTGTTGGCATAGCCATATCAATCGGTGCACTTTGTGTTAGCATTACAGATAGTGCAGGTCCCGTTCACCATCGAGCTAATGGGATGTTGATTTGTATTTTTATTGTTTCCCTTGTTTCTGTTTTAACGAATTTTACACTTTCTTCCCCTTTTTTAACAGCTTTAATCATATTTGTATTTGGGTTTTCATTTTCTATGCTAAGCTTGTATAATGCTAGAGTATCTTCTATTGGTTTGTCCGCGTTGCTTATTATGGTGCTTAGCATGCAAACACCACTTACCGGCTCAACAATTTTTTTACATGCAGCTTATTTAATTATTGGTGGAGTCTGGTATTTAGTTTTCAGCCTTACGCTTAATAGCCTTAAACCATATAAAATTATACAACAACTCTCGGGTGAATTCATTGCAGGTGTTGCAGATTATTTAAAAACACGTGCTTCCTTTTATGATGATCATCCAGACTATGAAGGAACCTACAAATCCTTGTTACTTCAGCAAATTCAAATACAGGCGCAACAACAGTCTTTAAACGAAATTCTTTTCAAAACAAGAGCTATAACAAAAAACTCAACCAGTGCCGGGCGCTCCCTGTTAAAAATTTATCTGGATGTATCTGATCTTTTTGAAAGTATAATGAGTACTTACCAGCAGTATGAAATATTGCATAAAAGATTTGATGAAACTGGGATACTGGAGGAATATCGTAAGCAATTAATAATATTGTCCAACGAACTTCTTGCAATATCCACGGCTGTGGCAGCAGGTAATGCTTCAAAAAACAGTGATGCATCTACCATTAACCTAACATTTATAAACGAAAAGTTTGAGCAATTAAGACAAAGTTTCATGAATGAAAAAAACTTAAATGATTTTATTGGCCTTGGAAGAATTTTAAGCAATATAAAAGGACTTACAGAAAAAATAAACGGACTTCATTATTACACACATTACGAAAAGAGCCAGCGTACAACCAAAGAGGCTTTATTATCAACACAAAATTTTAATGAAGCTCAAAATATCGATCCTGTTTTATACTTAAACAACCTGAATTTTAGTTCAAATATTTTCAGGCATTCTTTAAGAGTTGGAATTTCTTTATTGGCGGGTTATTTAATTTCGCTGTTATTCAATTTAGGGCATAATTACTGGATTTTACTGACTATAATAGTAATTTTAAAACCTGCATACAGCTTAACAAAAGCAAGAAATAAAGACCGCCTCATTGGTACTTTTATAGGTGTTATTATTGGTGTTTTAATTTTATTTATTCTAAAAAACAATTTCGCATTAATGATTATAATGGTGGTTTTTATGGCAGGATGCTACATGTTTATAAGAACAAAATATTTTATTAGTGTTTTGCTGATGACACCATATCTCGTTATTTTTTTTCATTTAATTTATCCATCCGCTATAACATCAATCATATATGACAGACTGTTAGATACGAGTATAGGCTCAGCAATAGCATTTATGGCGAGTTTATTTTTTGTACCTGTATGGGAACGAACAACTATAAAAAAATACATGGAGGCGGTAACTCAAAAAAACATAGCATATTACAACAAACTAGCTGTAAATTATTCCAAAGAAATTGCAGTAAACAGAGATGAATTAAAACTTTCGAGGCAGCAGGCGCTAACTGCATTAGCAAATGTATCAGATGCTTTTAACAGAATGCTTTCTGAACCAAAAAGATTTCAAAAAAATGTTGAACAGGTATATAGATTTGTAGTTTTGAACCATATTATAACTTCTCACTTTTCAGCATTATCATTTTATTTAACAGAAAATAACAGCATATTTAAATCTACTGTTTTTTTACCGGTAATAGAAAGTACAAATAAAAATCTTCTGTCAGTAAATGAGATGCTCAATGGTATTCTTATAAATTATTCAACTGAAACAGGTTTAAATATGAAGCAACATTTTAGGGCTGAAATGGAGATACTTTTACAGACGAGAAAAAATGAAATTTCTGACAGGAATTTTGAAACTGCCACAAAAATAAAATTTATTGAAGCAAAATCAGTTACTGACCAGTTTGCTTTTATTTACAATATATCCATAGATATTAAAAAATGTGTAAATACATTCATTGAAGAAGAGCAAACGAAAAAGTTTTCTGCAATTTAAATTTCAATGGTAACAATAAATGAAAACAGCATCACTAAAAGAAATAAAAACCGAACTTGAAAATAAGCCCCCGGCATTACTCCTTGAATTGTGCTTAAAACTTATAAAATTTAAAAAAGAAAATAAAGAACTGCTGACTTATTTATTATTTGAAGCACATGATGAAAAAACTTATGTGGCAAGTGTAAAAGAAATATTAGATGAGTTATTTTTAACGGTAAACAAAACCCAATTATATTTTGCAAAAAAAACGATCCGCAAAATTATAAGAATTGCAAATAAATATATTAAATACAGCAACAGCAAAACGACTGAGCCCGATCTATTACTGCACATTTGTGAAAAAATAAATGAGCTTAAGTTGAACTTGAATAAGAATACTGCATTACAAAATATTTACTTTTCTCAAATTAAAAAAATTAGAAAAGCTATAAACCTAATGCATGAAGAAGAACAGTATGACTATTTAAAAATGCTTGAAGTACTTGATTAATCATTTCATAAAAATCGTATTGATACATTAGCTTTTTAAAATCTTTGAACCTTGGAAAAAATTACCTCTTTAAATGGCTTTGATAACATTTTCTTTATTGGAATTGCTGGTGCAGGGATGAGTGCATTGGCTCAATTTCTTGCAGGCTCCGGAAAATCGATTAGTGGAAGTGACCGCTATTTTACAGAATACGAGAACAATGAAATCCAGCAAAAACTTGAAGCGGAAAGTATAAAATGTTATCCACAAAATGGAACAGGCGTCAATAAAAAACTTCAGTTAATAATTGTTTCTACAGCAGTAGAAAATACAGTGCCTGAGGTTTTAATGGCACAAGAACTACAAATTCCAATTATAAAAAGAAGTGATTTACTTGCCTTAATTGCTGCCACAAAAAGAACGATTGCTGTTGGGGGCACATCAGGTAAAAGTACAACCGGTGGAATGCTTTTTCAGATATTAGAAACTGCGGGCTACGAGCCCGGCATCATTAGTGGTGCGGGTTTGGTAAATATAATTAAACAAGTCAAAATCGGTAACGCCAAGGTAGGAAAAGGGGAGTGGCTTATTATTGAAGCCGATGAAAGTGATGGCTCTATTGTAAAATATCATCCTGAAATTGGTTTGCTTTTAAACATTGATAAAGATCATCAGGAAATTGAGGAATTAATGGAAATATTTTCAATATTTAAAGAAAATACAACCGGCAAATTTGTTGTAAACGCTTCTAATAAATTAGCGATGACTCTTTCTCAGAATTCAGAAAGCGATTTTTCGTCTGATGAAACTAATGCAGGGTTTAAAGCTACAGATTTAGTTCAAAATGGAATGAATATTAATTTCAAGATAAATAATATTCCATTTCATTTAAAAACCATTGGTAGGCATAACATGGAAAATGCTTTAGCCGCTGCTACTATTGCAAGCCTTATAGGTATTCCGTTAGAACAGTCAGCTAAAAGTTTAGAGCATTACGAAGGCATCTACAGAAGGCACCAATTATTGGGAGAGAAAAATGGTGTAAAAGTAATTGATGACTATGCCCACAACCCTGCAAAATGTGCAGCTTCTATCAGAGCCTGCCAACCTATATCGCCTAAAGTAATTGCATGGTTTCAACCTCATGGTTATGGGCCGACAAGGTTTTTAAAAAATGATTTTATCAAGGAAATTGCTGAGTCACTTCGGCCCAATGATGAAATTTGGATGAGCGAAATTTTCTATGCAGGAGGAACTGCCGTAAAAGATATCTCTGCAAATGAGTTAATAGTTGAGATAAGAAAACTTGATAAAAATGCATTTTTTGTAGAAGACAGAAATAATCTTTTGCAGGAATTGAGAACTCATCTTACAGAAGACTGCGTTTTACTTTTAATGGGCGCAAGAGATCCGGAATTGGAATTTTTTAGTAAAAATATCTACCTGCAATTATAGCAACCATGCACAATGAAACACTTTTTATAAATATTGCAAAACTGGTGAATTTTAGAGAACAGAATGAAGTGGTAAGAGGAACTGATTTGGCAAAACTACCTGTTTTAGAAGACGCTTTTTTATTGATAGAGAATGGTATTATTAGCGACTTTGGAGCTATGTTTGAGCTGGCATTGCAAATACCCCAACTTCCAAAAAATATCATTGATGTAAACGGGCAATATATTTTGCCTTGCTGATGTGACAGCCATAACCATATTGTATTTGCAGGCAGCAGAGAAAATGAATTTGTAGATAAAATAAAGGGTGAAAGCTATACAGAGATTGCGGCAAAAGGAGGCGGTATTTTAAATTCTGCAAAAAATTTAAATGAAACTACCGAAGACGAATTGTTTAGTACTGCTATGCTAAGATTAAAAGAAGTTGCCCAATTGGGAACTGGCACCATAGAAATAAAAAGCGGGTATGGATTAACTGTTGAGGGTGAAATTAAAATGTTACGTGTTATAAAAAGATTGAAAGGAAATTCTGATCTTTTAATTAAAGCAACTTTTCTCGCTGCACATGCTTATCCTGCTGAGTTTAAAGAAAATCATAAAGGTTACATAGATCGTATAATAAATGAAATACTGCCCATTATTGCCTGGGGAAAACTTACAGATTTTATAGATGTATTTTGTGAAACTGCTTTTTTTTCGCCCGAAGAAATGGAAGAGATTTGTATTGCAGGCGCAGCATTAGGTTTGCAACTAAAATTAAATGTGAACCAGTTGAAGAGTATTGGAGCAATAGAAAAAGGAATAAAAAACAAGGCACTTTCTTTGGACCATTTTGAAACTTTAACGGATGACGAAATTGCTTTATTGGGCAACTACAAAGGTTGCAGCACACTCATACCAACTGACACATTTTTTTTGAGAATGCCGTTGCAACCCGTATGAAAATTAATAAATGCAGGAGCTGTAGTTACACCGGCATCTGATTATAATCCGGGGTCTTCTGCTTCGGGCAATATGAATTTTGTAACAGCACTCCGTTGCATACAAATGAAAATGCTGCCCCAAGAAGCAATAAATGCTGCTACCTTTCAGGGCGTATGCTATGAAGTGCGAAATGCAAACAGGCTCAATTATGATAGGTAAAAGAGCAGATATTGGTCTTACCAAAAAAATACCATCAATTGCTTATTTGTTTTATAGCTTTAGCATCAATAACATAAAGAGCGTAATGCTGAAAGGGAAATGAGTTTAAAACCTATATTTAAAAAGATATCTATTTGTCTTTAAAACAATTATAAATAATTAATTCAAGCGCCATAAAACCTACAAATGAAACACTTTAAATTTTACGGTAAAAAAGACATTATTTCCCTCACCAAACAACGGCGATTTGAAACGAAACTTGGTGAGCGAATTCAATATTTATCAAAAGGTGAATGGCCTGAAGTATTACAGGAGAATGCTGCAAAGTATGTTATAGTAGGTATTCCCGAAGATATTGGGGTAAAAGCAAATTATGGCACTGGGGGCGCAGATTCAAACTGGTATCCCTTTTTACATGCATTTCTAAATATTCAAAGCAATGATTTCTGCAGTGGCGAAGATGTATTGCTGTTGGGCCATTTTGATTTTGGCGATATAAAATATCTTGTAGAAAATAATGCATACAACGAAGAAGAAAAAATAGATGCTTATCGCCACGCAGTAAATACCATAGATGATGAAGTGGAAAATATTGTAAAAATCATTTCAGCTTCAGGTAAAATTCCTGTTGTTATTGGCGGTGGGCACAACAATGCTTACCCATTATTAAAAGGCACAGCCAAAGGACTTTTAAAAAATGATTTGGTTCCAATTGCGCAAATGAATGCTATTAATTTAGATGCGCATTCAGATTACAGAAGCATGGAAGGTAGGCACAGCGGCAATGGTTTTAGATATGCAGAATCTGATGGTTATTTAGGTAAGTACAGCATTGTAGGACTACAGGAAAATTATATTTCGCAGAATGTTTTGGTGGATATATTGTCGAATCTATTTATACAATTCACATCGTACGAAGATATTTTTTTAAGGGAAAAGAAAAGCTTTATACAGGCTGTTGGCCAGGCCGTAGACTTCACCCACGACAATTATACGGGTATTGAAGTTGACGTAGATTGTATACAACATGCATTGTGCAGTGCACAATCACCGTCAGGAATAAGTTTACTTTTAGCCCGACAATTTATTACTTACACCGCCCGCCACTCAAAAGCTGCATATCTGCACATAAGTGAAGGTGCAGCACAACTTGCAGATGGCAGAAAAGATGAAACTACAGGCAAACTTATAAGTTATTTAGTAAGTGATTTTATAAAGGGAATGAACGAGCAGTAAAGCAGTGGTCACTGAGCAAAAAGGAAATACTCCTTTAAGAATTGTTTGGGCGTGTGCCCTGAAGGTCGGGCTATCTGTTACAATCTTTTTTTGCCTCAAAGGCAGGCAAAAAAAGTATTTCCACTACTATCTGTCACGCACGCAGAGTTTACCAGAGAAAGTGTAACGTTTGCAGTAAGCGATTAGAAGAAAAATATTAAAGAAATAATTTTATTACAATAATGACCAAAGCGGCCATCAGAAAATTATACCGGCAAAAAAGAATGGACTTGTCACTCAGTGAAAAAGATCATCTTGAAGATCTTCTTCTGATTCAGTTTCAAAGTCTGCATTTAGACGTACCGGATAATATTATGACCTTTTCTCCTATAGAAAATTTTAATGAATATAATCCCATCTTAATAGAGGAACATTGTTTTTTTAAAAACCCTGCTGCTACTTTAATATATCCGGTTACAAATTTTAAAAACAACAGTTTAACACCGGTAACTACAAAAGAAGATACACTTTTTGAGGTGAACGAATACCAAATTAATGAGCCATTAAATGGTACAGCTATATCACCTATTATTATTGAATTAATGCTGCTTCCTTTACTCGGTTTTGATGCTGAAGGTTACAGAGTAGGATACGGTAAAGGGTTTTACGACAAACTAATAAATAATTGTGCACCCGCAATGCTTAAAATTGGGTTTAGTTTTTTTAGTGAAGTTGTAATAGATGATATAAATGAGTTTGATAAAAAAATGGATATTTGTATAACACCTGACCATATTTTTCAGTTTTAAAAATTAGTAATTTGCTTAAGAGTTTTAGGTATTTATTGTTTCCCTTTTCACTTATTTATGGTGCTGTAATATTGTTTCGTAATTTTTTGTTTGATAAAAAAATTTTCAGATCAGCATCTTTTAATTTTCCAATAATATGTGTTGGCAATATTGCTGTTGGAGGAACAGGCAAAACGCCAATGACTGAATATCTCATAGAATTATTATCAAAAAAATATGAAACTGCAACCTTAAGCAGAGGTTATAAAAGAAAAACAAAAGGGTTTGCCATCGCCAATGCACAAACTACCGCTTTGGAAATTGGTGATGAACCTATGCAGTTCCATGAAAAATTTCCAACTGTTACAGTAGCAGTAGGCGAGGAGCGTATTGAGGCAATTCCGCAAATTTTACATGCTCGGCCAAATACCGATGTAATTATTTTAGACGATGCTTTTCAACATAGAAGCGTACAAGCAGGGCTTAATATTTTATTGACAGAATATAACAATTTATACAGCAGAGATTTTATGATGCCAGCCGGAGATTTGAGAGATGTAAGATTAAGTAGCAAACGTGCACAAATAATAATTGTTACAAAATGCAAAAATGATATCAGTGAAGAAGAAAAAAATACAATTGCAGTGGAATTAAAAATATTGGCTCATCAAAATCTGTTTTTTTCAGAAATTTTATATGCTGCTCCTTATCACATTTTTAATAAAAGAAAATATACTTTAAGTGATAATACAGATTTGTTACTTATCACAGGCATTGCAAATCCTAAACCAATGCAATCTTTTTTAGCGGAACATATACGCAGTTTTGATATGCTTCATTATCCTGATCATCATATTTTTTTGAGTACCGATTTAGAAGATATTTTAAAGCATTTCCATAAAATAAAATCTAGTAATAAAATAATTCTTACAACAGAAAAAGATGCTGTAAGATTGAAAAAATTTGAAAAAGAATTAGCCGAACTACCTATTTATGCACTTCCGGTAAAAATAAGCATGCTGTTTAATGAAACTTCTAAATTAAACCAGCTTGTTTTAGATTTCATAAGTACATTCTAAAATAATTTTCGTCCAGCCCTTCCTCATTTTGGCTTTATCATTATTTGATAAGCGGTATCTACGACAATTTACGTATGCATAGTTTTGTTTATAATTTAATTGTCTAACTATAAATCATGAAAATATTTTTTATCTTTTTGGCTTTAATTGTTGGTCTGCGGGTAAATGCTCAGCAATTCATTTCTGTAAGAGGCAATATTAAAACAGCAGAGGGAAAAGCACTGAACAAAGCCTCCGTATCACTTTATTATAATGGCCAAAAAGATACGCTTAAAACGGTCACTAATGAGAAGGGGGATTATGTTTTAAATAAAGTTCCTGCAAAAAATGTAACTATTTCTGTTTCTTATATTGGCTATAAAAAATTTAAAGACAATTACGATTTTACAAAAGCTACCGGGATTGTTGTGAACAACGAAGTAATAATGACCACAGGAGATTATACTTTAGAAACCGTCACAATTGAATCTTCCAAAATTCAAATAAAAGAAGATACTGTTTCATATACGATAGACAGTACTATGTTTCGCAAAAATGATAATGTAGAAGAAGTATTAAAAAAATTACCGGGCGTAGAAGTTGATAAAGATGGTAAGGTTACTGCCCAGGGTAAAGAAGTAACAAAAGTAAAAGTAAATGGAAAGGAATTTTTTGGTGGAGATGTAAAAACGGCCACCCGCCAATTGAATGCAGATATGGTTGATAAAATTCAAATTGTGGATGACTATGGGGATCAATCAGCATTTACCGGAATTAAAGATGGCGATCCTACAAAAACCCTAAACATTCAGCTAAAGAAAGATAAAAACAAGGGCTATTTTGGCAATATAACTGCAGGTGCAGGAACAGATAAAAGATACCTAACCTCATTAAATTTAAATCGTTTTAATAACAGCCAGCAAATATCCGTTACGGGAAATCTAAATAATACCAATGCCAATCTTTTTGATTTTTCAAGAATACCCGGTGGTATGGGCGCTATTGCAGGTGGCATGGTAAGAAGTTTTGGAGGCGGTGCGGGTTCACCTTTTGCAGGTTTTGGTAACAGCGATGGAGTAGGAGTTACAAAAACACTAGGTTTCAATTACAGAGAGGACCTTTCAACCAAATTAACTTTGTACGGCAGTTACAGTTTTTCTGAAAAAAACATCACTGTTTTAAATGATATTAACCAGCAAAATATTCAAAGGGACAGTGTGCAAACTAACCAGCAAAAAACCAATGATTATTCTATAACTGATAACCACCGATTTTCTTTTAATATTGAATATAAAATAGACTCTTTTAATTACGTCAAATTTAACCCGGGTGTAACTTTTAAAAAACTTAATGATTCATATAGGTCTGATTTTACTTACTTTGATACAAAAGGCGGGTTAAGAAACAGGGGAAATAACACTGATGACAATTATTCATCTGCACCAAGCTTTACTGGAAATTTATTGTTTAATCATCGGTTTCAAAAAAAGGGTAGAACGCTTTCCTTAAATTTAATTTCAGGCAAGTCATCTACCGATGCAAATGATGATATTAATAATACTACTCTTTTTTACAACAATGGTTCCCCGGTTTTTAATTCTGTAATTAATCAGAATGTTACACAGAATAACCAAAATCATAATTATGGTATCAGTGCTTCTTTTAACGAACAACTTTCAAAAAAACGGACACTCGAATTTAATTATGCATATAATAAAAGATTTATAGGTAATGACAAAAAAACTTTTGATGTAAATAATACAGGGAAAACAATGGTAGACAGTCTGTCCAATATTTACGAAAATATTTACATCACAAACAAATTTGGAATTAATTTTAGAACTACAGAAAAGAAATACAATTATTCAGTTGGATTTGCTGTGCAACCTGCAACTATTGAAAGCAATTCTTTTAGTGGAGCCAAATTAAAATACAAACAGGATATTGTAAACTATTTCCCTGTAGTAAGGTTTGCATATAATTTTTCTAAGAGCAAATCATTTAATTTAAATTATAACGGTAGTACATCACAGCCTACTTATCAGCAGTTACAGCCGATTTACGATTTTTCAAACAGGCAAAATATTGTACTAGGAAACCCTGATCTCCGCCCTGAATTTACAAATACGTTCAGCATGCGTTTTAATAATTTTGACTTTATTAGCGGTAATGTTTTCTTCAGTAACATCAGTGCCTCTTTTGTAAAAGATAAAATTGTAAACAATGTATTGCAGAAAGGTTTTGGCTTGCAGGAAACACGTTATTTAAATACTAATGGCTATTATAATTTAAATGCTTTTTACACTTATTCAAAGCCAATTAAAAACAGAAAGTATGTTTTTAATTATGGTGGAACTTTAAATTATAATAACAATATTTCCTTTTTAAATTTTGAAAAAAATACAGGTCGTAACTGGATCGTCTCTCAGCGAATTTCTATGGATTATAAAATAAAAAAATGGATGGAAACGAGTGGAGGGTTTAGTTACACTTTAAACGATAATAAATCTACTTTAACACCAACAGCAAACAGCAGTATAAAGGCATTAAACCTTACCCATTCATCTCGATTATTCTTTAAGAATGATTTTATCTTAAGTTATGATCTTGAAAAAAATATAAACAAGGGTTACACAAACAATGTTGTTGCAAACCCATTAATTATAAATGCCGCACTTGAAAAGCAGTTCCTTAAAAAGAAAAATGCTTCTTTCAAACTACAGGCATTTGACTTATTAAATGAAAATACGAATGTTAATAGAACTGTTACTGCCTACTCAATTACAGATACACGAACCAACAGGTTACAACGTTACTTTATGCTCAGTTTCATATTCCGCTTTAGCAAATTTGATGGCAGTAAAGCCGGTGCTGCAATGCCGATGGGGCAAGGTGGAGGAATGCGGGTGATGGGTGGACCGGGATTTTAATTGGAAATGGTGAAATGTGAATAGTTAACAACTTACCATTTACCCTTCACAATTCAAAACCCCACTATTTAGCCACAGCGATTTTTACCTTTTTATTTTTTATCTTTTCGTCTTTTGCAAGCTCAACAACATTCCCAATTTTTGATTTTCTCACAGCTGCAAAAGCAGTAAAATCTTTTACCTCAATTAAACCTATCTCATCTTTTTTTAAATGGCATACATGCGATAGAAAACCAACAATATCAATTTTATTAATCTTGTCTTTTCTGCCTGCATCAATAAACAGCGTGCTCCATTTTGGTTTTTCAGGTAAGGAAAGTTTTTCAGGTAATTCAAATGTTACTGCATCTGCAGTAATGTAAGCGGGAAGTTTTTCATCTTCACTCCAAATTACATAAACATTACCGGTTGAATTCATACGGGCCGTACGACCGTTGCGGTGTGTAAATTCTGCTTCAACATGTGGCAAATGATAATGTACGATATTTCTTATGTCTGCAATATCAAGACCACGGCTCGCTAGATCGGTGGTTACTAAAATATTTGATGTTGTATTCCTAAATTTTGTAAGTGCTACTTCACGATCTAATTGCTCCATCCCACCATGGTAAAAAACATTTACTATGCCTTGGTCAGCCAAAAATTCACTTGTCCTTTCTACAGCATCTCTGTGGTTACAAAATATGATGGTAGAAGTATTATTACAGTAGCATACCAATTGCAAAAGCGTTTGTAATTTATCTTTATCGTCGCTCAATAAAGTATTTATGCGAAGACTTTCATTCTCTGTAGGATTTTCGGGTAGAAAACTTAATGTAACCGGTTCACGCATTTTTACAAATGGCGGAATATCGACAGTATTGGTTGCTGAAGTAAGCATCCTTTTTTCAACATTGGGTAATGAACCAAGTATAAACTGCATTTCTTCAATAAAACCCAGTTCAAGGCTTTTATCAAATTCATCAAGCACCAAAAATTTTATAAATTCTGTATCAATGTTGTTTCTTCTAATATGATCTGCCATACGACCTGCGGTTCCTATAATAATTGCAGGAGGCTGTACCAAATTATTTTCTTCAATTTCTCTTTTATGGCCGCCATAGCAGGCTGTAATTTTATAACCGGTTTGCATTTGTTTTAAAACTGATTCTATTTGCAGAGCAAGTTCACGACTTGGGACTAAAATTAAAGCCTGAACTTTTCTAATGTCTGAATCAAGCGAATTTATAACTGGAAGTAAAAAAGCAAGCGTTTTTCCGGATCCTGTTGCTGACAATAATACAATTTGATTGTTTTTTTCAACAGCATCTATTGTAGAAACCTGCATTTCATTAAGCTCTTTTATCTTTAATCTGTCAAGAAATTGCTGCTTATTTTCTTCTGATATGTTCATTTTGCGAAGATAGCCTTTGTAAATTTACTATACTGAACGCTTTGTTAGTTTCAGCCTTGTTGAGAAGATTTAATTTGTCCTATAATTAATATTATGTTAAGTACTAAAACTGAGAGACTTTACTTCCGCTCCTTATGTAAGCGTCGCAAAAATCTTTTTAGAAATTATTTCCTCGTTTATGATATCATATCACTTTAATAAAAAATGACTACCCTTTCGAGCAGTCATTATTTTCGAAAAAACAATTCAATTTTTAATCCGGTTCTTTAACATCATTTTCTTCTTCATCAATTTCCTCTTCGTCAGTAGAATCATCTGGTTCTACTTCGTTTTCTGCAGAATTTATTGTAGTCAATCCACCAACTTCATCAACAGCTTGGCCTATTACGATTGCTTCTAAACTCTCTTCGTTTTCTTCCTGTTCATCAATCTGTGTTATAGCAGCTATTTTGTCATTTTCATCAATACGGATAAGTTTCACACCTTGAGTAGCACGGCTTTGCTCACTTACTTTATTTACTGCCATTCGAATAGTAATACCACTTTCACAGGTGATCATTAAATCTTGTGTTTCTGCCACATCAAGTAACCCAGCAAGCCCTCCTGTTTTTTCTGTGATTTTAATTGTACGAACGCCTTTACCGCCACGGTTAGTAATTCTATAATTGGCTTCACCAGTTTCGGGATCATCCATAAATGTACGTTTACCATATCCTTTTTCACTTACCACTAATATGGTTCTAGTTTTATCTTCTTTGTTCACACAAACCATTCCTATAACTTCATCTGTGTTTTCATTAACTTCTATTCCTTGTACACCAATACCGCCACGACCTGTACTTCTTACTTTTGTCTCTGGAAAGCGGATCGCTCTACCGCTTTTTACGGCCATCATAATTTCGCAGTTACCATCAGTCATACTTGCCTGTATCAATTCATCTCCTTCTCTGATATTGATGGCATTAATTCCGCCTTGGCGTGGTCTGCTAAAATCTTTAAGGTCCGTTTTTTTAATGATACCATGTTTTGTACACAATACGATGTAATGATTTTTTAAATATTCCTCATCATCAAAATTCTTTACATCAATAACAGCTCGTACTTTATCATCTGCAGGTATCTGTATCATATTTTGTAATGCACGACCTTTGTTTGTTTTTTCCCCTTCCGGTATTTGATAAACCTTCAACCAAAAACATCTTCCCTTTTCTGTGAAGAACATTAACGTGTGGTGCGTACTCGCTACAAATAATTTTTCAATATAATCTTCCTGCCTTGTACTGCTTCCTTTTGCGCCACGGCCACCACGACGTTGTTGGCGATACTCGGTAACAGATGTACGTTTAATATAACCCATGTGCGATATCGTAACTACCACATCTTCTTCCACAATAAAATCTAACATATTTACCTCATCATCTGCATATTCAATTTCACTTTTTCTTGCATCACCAAACCTTGCTTTAACATCAAGCAATTCTGTTTTTATTATTTCAAAACGAAGTTCTTTGCTTGCCAATATTTCTTCCAATCTTCCAATCAACGCCATAATTTCGGCATACTCCTCTCTAATTTTATCAATCTCCATCCCTGTAAGACGCTGTAAACGCAATTCCAATACCGCTTTCGCCTGTATTTCACTCATTTCAAAACTGCTCATCAATCCTTCCTGCGCAAGGTTAGGTGTAGCGCTTTCTCTAATTAGTTTTATTACTGCATCTAAATTATCAAGGGCAATAATAAAACCTTCTAAAATATGCGCACGCTCTTTTGCTTTGCGTAATTCAAAGGCTGTTCTTCTCGTAACCACTTCATGCCTGAATGCAATAAACTCAGAAATAAGATCTTTTACATTTAAAATTTTTGGTCGGCCGTTCACAAGGGCTACGTTGTTTACACCGTAAGATGTTTGCAGTTCAGAATGTTTAAACAAATGGTTTATTACGACCTGCGCTACTGCATCTTTTTTTAATTCTACAACAATCCTAGTTCCTTCTTTACTGTTACTTTCATTGTTTACATCACTGATGCCTTCAACAATTTTTTCACTTACCAACTCACCAATTTTGGCAGTGAGTGCATCTCTGTTTACCTGATAAGGTACCTCTGTAATGATAATTTTTTCTCTTCCTCTTGCATCTGTTTCTATGTTCGTTTTTCCTCTAAGCACCACTCTCCCACGCCCTGTAAGCAAACCTGCCTTCACCCCTTCATATCCATAAATAATTCCACCGGTAGGAAAATCAGGCGCTTTTACTATTTTAATTAAATCTTCAATATCAATCTCATTATTTTCAATGTATGCAATACATCCATCAATAACTTCAGTAAGATTATGCGGCATCATATTCGTTGCCATTCCAACCGCAATCCCACTTGCACCATTTACCAACAGTTGAGGAATTTTTGAAGGAAGCACCGTTGGCTCTTTCAAACTGTCATCAAAATTCAATTGAAAGTCTACTGTTTCTTTATCAATATCATCCATCATTGCCTCAGTGAACTTTTCCATACGTACTTCTGTATATCGCATAGCTGCAGGCTCATCACCATCTTGGCTACCAAAGTTACCTTGTCCGTCAATCATGGTATAACGCATACTCCATTCCTGCGCCATACGCACCATTGTATCATATATAGATGCATCGCCATGTGGGTGAAACTTACCCATTACCTCTCCTACTATACGAGCAGATTTTTTATACGGCTTATTGCTGGCATTGTTTAATTCATTCATGCCAAAAAGCACCCTTCTGTGTACCGGTTTTAAACCATCTCTTACATCCGGCAAAGCTCTTCCTACAATTACACTCATAGAGTAATCAATGTAAAAAGTTTTCATCTGTTCTTCAATAACAACAGGTATTATTTTGCCTCTGTTATTGGCATTGCCTGAGTTGTTTTGTTCGTTTAATTCTCCGTCGTTCGTTTCGTTGTTTTCCATATATTTCTAATGTCTGCGAAAGTACCGATTTTCAAGTATGTTTCCACTCGAAAACGATGGTTTTTCGGGATTATTTTACACATAATTTTTAGAAGTGTGGAAAAGGTTTTTGTACCACAACTTTTTTGTTTGGTGCGTTTGTCTTAAAGACTTTTTTCGGCATTTGTCCGGGCTATTCATTACAAGTCCTCATTTCGGTTCGCTCCTTCGTCGCTCCCTCATTTCGGGTTCTTTCTACACTTGCTATCTTTTTTTCAAAGGCAAAACAGCGTATCAGCTGCAACACCTCACGCCGGGCGCAGTTAGTAAAATTTTACATAAACAACCCGAAGATTATTGCATTTGTGTCTCAAAAAAACCCTTTACCATTCCCCCATTTCTATACCCAATCCGGTACCAGATGTATAAACAATTTTACCATTATCAAAAGTTACACCTGTTGCAATATCTTCAGCAAGTAACAAAGGTCCATCCATATCTACAAAGTCTATGAGTGGTGCAAGTTGTGCAATTGCTGCAGTGCCAACCGATGTTTCGTTCATACAGCCAATCATTACCTGTAAGCCAAGTTGACGGGCTTTCTCTATCATTCTTTTTGCGGGAGTTATGCCGCTGCATTTTGTAAGTTTAATATTTACCCCATGAAAATGTTTATGGCACATCAATACATCTTCTTCCTTCACACAGGCCTCATCGGCAAACAAAGGCAGTACTGCATTTTCATGCAATGTTTTCATGCCGGTCCAATCATCTTTTGCGAGCGGTTGTTCAATCATTTCAACACCGAGTTTTTTGAGTAACGGAATTTTTTGCAAAGCCTCATCCAGGCTCCATGCAGCATTTGCATCAACTCTAAAAATAGCATTAGTATGTTTTCTCAGGGCTGAAACCATTTCAACATCTTCATCAAACCCAACTTTTATTTTATAAATTGGCCAGGGCTTTTCGGTCATTTTTTTTAGCATCATTTCCGGAGTATCAATGCCAATGGTATAATCTGTAATGGGCGAATTTGCCGTATCAAGCTTCCACAACTGATGCAGCTGTTGCCGTTTCATTTTGCCATAAATATCCCATGCTGCCATATCAAGTGCACAAACTAAGAAGGGATTTTTTGGAAATAAATGATGCAGATAATGCCAGTAACGTTCAGGATCGCTGAGTGAAAACTTTTCTATTAAAACTTTTTTCTCTTCAATATCTGCCATCATTTTTTCAACCGTAATATCATAATAATTTATTGCAGGTGCTTCGCCATAACCTGTCTGCCCAAAGTAATCTAACCTGACAATTAAAGAAGGCTGGTGCGTTTTTGTTCCCTTTGAAATGGTGAATGGATATTTAAAAGGAAGGTCTATTTTTTTGTATGAAATTTTGATCATCACTTAAATATTTTGTTGAAGATGTGGGCAAACTTATCTGCCGCTTTCTTTGATCATTAGTTTTATCTCATGATTCAAATCAGCTGCTTGCATTAATTCTTCCATGGTTATATGCATTCTGTAATTCCATACCTGGTTTGGGTTTGCAGGGTCATTAATTCTTTCTTCTGCAGGTATTGCTCTTCGTATATTTCCATCTACCGCCATTAAATCCTGCAACAAAAATACACTCCACATTGCAGGGGATTGCAGGTGAAGTTGAATTATTTTTTTACAAACCCATGGTTCGCAAAAATAGGGTGCATCGCCTGGTTCTTTTAAAATAGAATTAAAAAAAAGTTGCGCCACTGTTTTGTTTTGTTCCCACCACAATCTTATTGGCGCCATATCATGCGTAGCGGGCATTACAACACATGAGTATTTGGCATTCCGTGTATCTGAAAAATGTTCATTTGAAGTTTTAGGCATTTGTTGTATTTGTAATAAAAGAATAGAGAGATTTGCCAAAACCTTTTCTGTAAAGGCAGGCACCATACCCAAATCTTCGGCACACAGCAACATTTTTGAAGATTTTGCCAGCATGGAAAGTGTTGCGATGCCTTCTCTTTCCCAGAGATCATTTTGGTTTTCGAAAAAGTAACGGTTGTATAAAGTATTCAGTATATTTTTTTGTTTATCTTCTAGTTGTTGAAAAGAATAAGTTTGCTGCATATTAATTCGAAAATGATAAGAATCAACAGCACCGGATTCTTTCAACAAAATAACATTGGAAATGATATTGAAAAGTTGCTGTTGGAATGGTAGAAACGCAGGGTTACTTTTTAAATATGCTGCAATTTTTTGCTGATCGTTGAATTGCTCTTTTATTTCTAATTCATTAAAGAAAATTGATTTTACTGCATCTACATTATCTCTAAAATTTTCTATGAGAACATCTTCAGTTATGTAAGGCTTACAGAATCTTTTTTCACCAAAATTTAAACCTACATCAATAAAATTTGATTTGATTAACGGAATTGCAGGTACAAAAATACCCATCGTGCCATCTACTTGGTTTTGTGGAATACTCCAAATTCTAAATAACCCGAGAACATGGTCAATTCTTAAGGCATCAAAATAATTCTCGAGGCTTTTCATTCGCCTGATGAACCATGCAAAACCATCCTCTCTCATTTTTTTTATATTGTACGTTGGGAATTGCCAGTTTTGCCCTATTGTTGAGAATGCATCAGTTGGTGCACCGGCCTGCATGTTCATATTAAAAAGTTGGGGATTCACCCACGCATCAACGCTTTGCTTTGCTATACCGATTGGAAGATCAGCTTTTAAAATCACCTTATTTTTATGTGCGTATTTACTTGCTTCTGTTAATTGTAAATGCAATTGGTACTGCACAAAATACCAAAATAATACATCCTGAAAATGATCACCTGCAGGGTCTACAAATGCTAAGATTTTTTCATTATTGTAAAATTCATACTTTTCCCACTTGCTTGTAGCTACAGATTTGTATTTATCTCTCAGTACACAAAAAGCCGAATAGGGAATAAGCCATTCGTACGAATTTTCATAAAAAATTTGCCATTCTTTATCTTTTAAAAAATTAGCATCTGCAAGATGAAATATCGTTTTTACGACAGAAAGTTTAAGATTTACCACCGCTGTAAAATTACAACAGGTAAGATCGTTTAGTCTTTTAATTTCCTCTCTTTCTTTTTCTAAAACGCTTATACTTGAATCTTTTATTAATTCCTCAACATTTAAATAAAGTGGGTTTAATGCAAACGAAGAAATAGCCGAATATGGATAAGAATCTCTGTCTGTATAAGATGCGATTGTATCATTTACTGGTAGTAGTTGAATCATTTTTATTCCTATTGAAGAAGCATAATCAACCAACGTTTTTACTGAAAGAAAATCTCCACTCCCCCACGTATCGTAAGTTCGCAAGCTAAATACAGGAATGTTAATCCCTGACCCTTTCCATAAATAATTGTTGCAATCCGGCTCAACATTTATGATACTTACACTTTTAGCGTCAAAAGGTTTTTGAAGGAGCATGTTTGGTCCGGGTTCATATTCAACAATACATTTTTTCTGAGTATCAAAAAAAGCAATTTTATACTCGATGGGAAATATTTCGTTTGAGAAATTAAATTTTAAAACACTTTTATTTTTTTTCTTTTTTTCAAATAAAACCGGGTTTTCATTGTCGAAGAGATTGAGTTTTTTAGCACTTCCCGTTAAGCAGATAAATATATGTTCCTGTAGTAATGGATAAGAGACCTTAAAAATATGAGTTGCCTTTTTATTGCTAAGCGGTTTTGAGGAAAAGAGATTGATTGGTTTAAAAACTTTTTTAAAAGGTCTCAATTTTCTTACATCAGCTACAAATTTCAGTTCTTTTTCCTTAAGGATTATTTCTATAGATTTAGATTTAATATTTTTTAAGTTTATACTTCCTTTGTATAAAAAAATCATTTCTTCAAGGGGCCTTTTATTCGAAAACGAAATTTGATACGTGATTTTTTTTGAAATTGTTTTTTGGTCAAAAAGAATATGTCCACTCCAGGTATTTTCGTCTTTATATTCCAGCGGAAAGGAAACCAAAAATTCTTCTTTTTTATTGTAAAGTGTAACTAAAACTGTTTCCCCGGGTTTAGAACTATATGCTGTTGTAAAATGAAGATGCATCAATTAATTTTTTAAAATGTATGCATTAAATGTATGAACAATAACAGCAAAGTTTTTCCATAAAATGCAGCTTTATATCTTTTCTGGTTTTATATTTGCAAAAATCTTTTACAAATGGAAACAGCAAAAAAATCTAAGGGCATTTATTGGATACTTTTCTTAATATCTATTGGGGCATTTTTTGGCGTTTACGCAGTTGGCGGGGGATATTGTTCTTTAATTCTTCCATTTAATGTAACGTTTTTTGCAATGGCATTAGATCTTATATAAAATACTTGGAAATTTAATAAAAACGCTGCGTTTATAGCAGCGTTTTTTTGTATGTAATATAATTTACTCTTAAATTATTTTGAAATACCTAATCCAATTTTTTAGGTTCTTGAAACTTATAAATAAAAAGACGCCGTACAATATGTACGGCGTCTTTTTAAATTTATTATTTTACTTATTTTACTTCTTCAAATTCTGCATCAGTAACGTTTTCTGTATCCGCACCGCCACCTTGTGGTTTTTCACCATTTTGTGGTTGCTCAGCGCCGGGTTGTGCACCTGCCTGCGTATCCTTATACATATCTTCACTGGCAGTTGCCCATGCAGCATTCATTTCTGTGGTAGCCGTATCTATTTGCGCAAGATCCTGAGATTTGTGTGCAGTTTTTAATTTCTCGAGAGCCGCTTCAATCGGAGCTTTTTTCTCAGCAGGAATTTTTTCCCCGTACTCTTTCAACTGTTTTTCCGTCTGAAAAATTAAACTGTCAGCCTGGTTTATTTTATCAACTTTTTCTCTCTCTATTTTATCACCTGCTTCATTTGCCTTTGCTTCATTTTTCATTTTTTCAATTTCCTCTTTGCTCAAACCACTTCCTGCTTCAATTTTAATCTTTTGTTCTTTTCCTGTGCCTTTGTCTTTTGCACTTACGTGTAAAATCCCGTTTGCATCAATATCAAAGGTTACTTCAATTTGCGGTACCCCACGTGGCGCAGGTGGAATATCTGCAAGGTTAAATTTACCAAGGCTTTTGTTCTGTGTACTCATCGGTCTTTCACCCTGTAGTACATGTATTTCTACTCCCGGCTGGTTATCTGCAGCTGTACTAAATGTTTCTGATTTCTTTGTAGGAATAGTTGTGTTACTTTCAATCAACCTCGTCATTACTCCACCCATCGTTTCTATACCAAGACTAAGCGGAGTAACGTCCAATAACAAAACATCTTTAATATCACCACTTAAAACTGCCCCCTGTATAGCTGCACCAATAGCAACTACTTCATCAGGATTTACGCTTCTGTTGGCTTTTTTACCGAAGAACTTTTCTACTATTTCCTGTACCTTAGGTATGCGTGAACTACCACCTACTAGTATAACCTCGTCAATTTGAGAAACCGACATTCCTGCATCTTTTAAAGCAGCTTCGCAAGGCTTCAAACAACGGTCAAACAACTTGTCCGCTAAAGATTCAAACTTTGCACGGGTAAGTTTTTTTACCAAGTGCTTAGGTACTCCATCTACTGCAGTAACATAAGGCAGATTAATTTCAGTTTCTGTACTGCTCGATAATTCGACTTTAGCTTTTTCAGCGGCTTCTTTTAAACGCTGTAATGCCATTGGGTCTTTGCGTAAGTCGATAGCTTCATCAGCTTTAAACTCATCTGCCAACCAATCCATAATTACTTTGTCAAAATCATCACCACCCAAGTGGGTATCACCGTTAGTAGATTTTACTTCAAAGACACCATCACCCAATTCAAGAACAGAAATATCAAACGTGCCACCACCAAGGTCAAATACGGCAATTTTTTGATCCTGTCCTTTTTTATCTAAACCATAAGCAAGAGCGGCAGCGGTAGGTTCGTTTACAATCCGTCGAACTGTTAAACCAGCAATTTCGCCGGCCTCTTTTGTAGCTTGTCTTTGTGCATCGTTAAAATAAGCGGGCACTGTAATAACAGCTTCCGTTACTTCAGTACCAAGATAATCTTCTGCAGTTTTTTTCATTTTTTGTAACACCATCGCACTTATTTCCTGTGGCGTGTACATTCTACCATCAATATCTATTCTAACCGTATTATTGTCACCTTTTACAACTTTATAACTCCAATGAGAACTTTCTTCCGTAACCTCATCAAATCTCCTTCCCATAAAGCGTTTAACACTACTAATGGTATTTTGGGGATTTGTAATCGCCTGACGCTTGGCCGGGTCTCCGACTTTACGCTCACCGTTTTTCAAAAAACCAACGACAGAAGGAGTTGTACGGCGACCTTCATCGTTTGCAATAACTACAGGTTCATTGCCCTCCATTACAGATACACAGCTATTTGTTGTACCAAGATCGATTCCTATTATTTTTGCCATAATGAATATTTATTTAGTTTCAATCCTTTAT
>JAYUZL010000007.1:0-8026 GCA_043751875.1 Ferruginibacter sp. | reverse complement strand
GCTAACAACAACGGTTTCGGTTATGCAAAAGGTGTGGAGGTGTTTTGGAGAGATAAAACAACGGTAAAAAATCTCGACTACTGGATTTCGTATTCTTATCTGGATACAAAAAGAAACTACTTAACTTATCAAGGATCTATAACACCATCTTTTGCTGCAACTCACACAGCTTCTTTTGTTGCAAAAAAGTTTGTTACAAAATGGAAAACAGGTTTTAATATGAGTTATAATTTTGCAAGCGGGCGGCCCTTTTATAATTTCCGTTACGATAATATTCAAAGCAAATATTTTATTAAGGAAGAGGGTAAAACAATCAATTACAACAGCCTAAGTTTCAGCATGAATTATTTACCAAACATTGGTAAAATAAACAAGAAAACTTTTATTGTGTGGGTATTGTCTTTAACGAATGTACTTGGTCAGGAGCAGATTTTTAACTATAATTTTTCTTCTCTAAATAATAATAAAGTTCCTATTATTCCGCCATCAAAAAGATTTTTATTTATTGCCTGCTTTTTAAGTTTTGGTATTGACAGAACACAGGATGCAATTAATAATAATTTGTAAAAAAATGGCTATATACCGTATAAAAATTAAAATAATAATTAAACATAAAAACAACCGACATGAAAAAAATAATGCTATTCTCCATCATCAGTATTTTCTCTTTGGCAACCATGGCCCAAAGTGAAAAGTATGTAGGAGCTATGAAAAAAAATATTGCTCTCATGGACTCTGCATTTGCAAAGCCTGATAATCTTTTAAGTCTTGCAAATACATTTGAAAGAATCGGAACAGCAGAAAAAGCTGAATGGCTTCCATATTATTATGCTGCTTATTGCAGGGTAAATTATGCATTTATGCAAAAAGATCCATCAGGCAACGACCCTATTGCTGAAAAAGCCACAACACTAATAAATACTGCAGATTCTCTAAAGCCAAACAACTCAGAAATTAGCTGCTTAAGAAGTATGATTGCGAGTGTTCAGATGTTGGTAAACCCACAACAGCGATATATGCAATATGGTGCAGCAAGCCAAAAAGAGTTGCAAAAAGCTATGCAGCAAGATTCTGCAAACCCAAGGCCATACCTGCTCAAGGGTCAAGGTTTAAAATATACACCTGAGCAATTTGGTGGCGGTTGTAAAAATGCAACTAAGGAATTATCTGTTGCACAAGAAAAATTTCTGAGCTTTAAGCCTGCTTTAGATATAGCTCCTAACTGGGGTAAAAACTACACCGATATGATGTTGCGGGAATGTGGTGCTTCAAAATAAAATTTAATATAATTATTGTTCTTGTAATAAAAATCATCACCTTTTTTAATAAAATAGTATGATAGCAACTGATAATTTTTCTGAAGTTGAAAGCCTTAAGTTGATAAACGAGATGATAGGCAAATCAAAAAAAAGCTATAACACAAAGGGCATAGCATCTATGGTTTGGGGTTTATTAATTACATTTTGTGGTTTGGTTAATTGGGCGGAAATACATTTCAATAAAAACTTTGGAGATGTATGGTTGCTCACTTTAATAGCACTCATACCACAAATTTATTTTTCTATAAAAGAAAGGAGAAGTAAAAATTTTGTTGCTCACAATGAAATTACTACAAATTATATATGGATAGCTTTCACCTTATCCATGTTTATAACTTCCTTTTATTTTTCACATTTTGGTATGGGAAATGTATCAACTTTAATAATGATGCTCTTTGGAATTCCAACTTTTATCATTGGTGGTATGAATAAATTTACACCGATGATAGTTGGTGGTACTTTCTGCTGGGCAGCAAGTATTGTTTCTATTTTTACAACTATACAAATTGATCTGTTGTTAATGGCAGCTTGCGGTTTGTTTGCCTGGCTAATACCTGGCGTTATTTTATGGGATCGTTATAAAAAAAGTATGGTTGCTGATGTTTAAAGATCTCGACCCCATATTACATTCTCAATTACGCCTTGCTGCAATAAGTATCCTAATTAGCGTAAAAGAAGCGGAGTTCACTTTCTTAAAAGAGCAAACCAATGCAACTGCAGGTAACTTAAGTGTGCAGTTAAATAAATTAAAAGAAATTGGTTACATAGAAATTACGAAACAATTCAAAAATAATTACCCCCTAACAGTTTGTAAAATAACAGCAAAAGGTATTTTGGCTTTTGAATCTTATGTAAATGCTTTGAAAAGTTACATGCCTGAAAACAATAAATAAAGAAGGTGCCGCTGTTAGGGAAGCGGCACCGGGGGGTAAATTCATAGAAAAAAACTGATACTATGAATTTGTAGAGAATACTATTTAAAAAGTACAAATTTTGCTGACGATGTTTTCTTTTTTACATTCAGCTCTACTGCATAAATTCCTTCTTTTAAATTTAAAGCGTCTTGCAGGCATACAGCATTAAAACCTTTTATAATTTCACATTTAAATGATCTGACCTTGTTGCCTTCAGAATCGATAATAAAAACGTTTGTCTAAAAATTCTTTTTGTTGGTTGAAAAAAATTTTATTTCAAGACTTGAGGTTTTTGCATTAGGTTGTATTTTAATTTTAAATAATGAATTGTTTGCTTCAGCTACTGAAACAAAAATAAAATTCAAGAATATAAATAGTATTAATCTCATTGTGTGCTCTATCTTAAATTACGAGCCTTATCACAGAAAATTGGAGTAGAAGTTCAAAAACATCAGAAAAATATTATTTTTCTTCTTATTGTAAAAGTAGGATTATTTCTTTTATCGATACGTATTTATACGTATATATTTTAAAAACATTTTCTTTTCTATTTTTCTAGGGTAATTTTACAAGATGGATGTGATGTTGCAGGTAAATGGTTTGTCAAAAAACTTTAATGATTTTCAGGCTGTAAAAAATCTTTCCTTTACAGTAAATCAGGGTGATGTGTACGGTTTTTTGGGGCAAAATGGTGCGGGAAAATCAACTACACTCCGCATGTTGCTCAAGCTGATTAAACCAACAGCAGGCGAAATCATATTTTCAGGTATAAATATTAAGAATGATGATAATGCCATGCTGAAGCAAACAGGTGCCATCATTGAAAGACCTGATGTGTACAAGTATCTTTCAGCTTACGATAATTTACACATTTTCGCAAAAATGAGCGGTATTAAAACTACCCGAAAACTTATAATGTACCAGCTTGAAATGGTTGGCCTTGCAGACAGAGCGCAAAGCAAAGCAAAAACCTACAGCCAGGGTATGAAACAACGCCTTGGTATCGCAATTGCACTTGTTCACTCTCCAAAACTTATAATTTTAGATGAGCCTACAAATGGTTTAGATCCTCAGGGAATTGCAGATATGCGTAATTTAATTTTAAGGTTGAGCAGAGAAATGGGTAAGACGGTTATTGTTTCATCTCATCTGCTGAGCGAAATTGAATTGGTTGCAAACAGAATGATCATCATTCATAAAGGAGAAAAAATCGTGGAAGGAGATGTTGCTAAACTCTTAGACCCTGCTGATACCGTCGTTGAAATAAATACAACTGATAACCCGGCAGCTTTTTTACAATTACAACAAACTCAATGGAAAGAGCGTACCACCAAAACCACTAAAAATTTAAGGGTTCGCACTAATAAAAATGACGTGCCCCAAATCATCAGTATGCTTTCAGGAGTAGGTATTAATTTACTTGCAGTGCAGCCCCGCCATTCTCTCGAAGATTATTTTCTGTCACTAACAAACAACGATACACATGTGGAGCCTTTTACAAATTGAGTTATACAAAATATCTAAAAGGCCAAGAACGTACATCGCATTTATAGCAATTGCAGGTATCGTGCTTATTATACAGGCTGCTTTTAAAGCAGATCCGGGCTATTTAAATATTTTATTGCAAAACGTTGGAGATACTTTTGAAGTTGACAAGGGCAAAGTAATTAACGGGTATTTTATGTGTTACATGATACTCAATACCCTGTTGATACAGGTTCCTATTCTTGTAGCATTGGTTGCAGGCGATGCAATTAGCGGCGAAGCAAATATGGGAACACTCCGTTTATTGCTTACAAAACCCATCAGCCGCACAAAAATTATTGGCATTAAATTTTTTGCATCGGTCATTTATACGGTTGCATTGTTGGTGTTTATGGCGCTGCTTGCATTGTTTTTAAGTATGGCAATTTTTGGCACAAACGATCTCCTCGTTTTTAGAGCAAAAGATACGGAATCTCAAATTTTACAAATAACGCAGGATGATGTTATGTGGCGGTACCTTGCTGCTTTTGCTTATGCCGCAGTTGCACTAACGGTAATTGCCGCGCTGGCTTTGTTTTTATCGGTGTTTGCAGAAAATTCTATTGGACCTATCGTGGCCACTGTTTGCATTGTAATTGTATGTACCATTATATCAAACCTAAATATTCCAATAATTGATAAAAACGTAAGACCATGGCTCTTTACATCTTACCTCGTTGGCTGGAAAGGTTTTTTTTACATTGCAATAGATGCAGATAATGTGCCCATAAGAGGGAGTATGGAAAATTGGCCTGCAATCAGAAACAGTCTGTTAATTCTGTTAGCACATATTGGCGTTTTATTTGGTGGAGCAGTTTGGTTTTTCAGGCGGAAAGATATTCTTACCTAAAAATATCGGCTAATAATTTTTTAAAAAAATTATTAGCCGAGCTAGAACAGCAGCAATATGGAACATTTGTGGCGTCGCACATTTCATCTTTAGCTAAATATGAAGCATTAATGAATTTCATTTTTCTTGTCCGACATAATTTGTGTTATTCGTGACAATAATTAATTAAAAAAAATTGTAGCGTATTCTCAAAAATTTTAAAATTTCATGAAAAAAATATCAATAATATTTCTTCTTTTCTGTAGCATAAAAGCAACTGCACAGCAGGATATCAACCTACTTTTGGCAAAAGCAAAAGCAACCATAGAATCTGTAAATGATTACAAAGCTACCGGTCGCATGAAAACCAATGTAGCTTTTTTGAAAGTACCAATCGCCAATGTGAGTGTATATTTTAAAAAGCCCAATAAACTAAAAGTAAAAAGTGAAAGAGGTATTTCGTTTATACCCAAAGGCGCTGTCAGCATCAATCTTACCAACTTAACAGGTACTAATAAATTCACTGTTATAGATGCAGGAGCGGATAAAATTGCAGGTAAAATTGTAAGGGTTGCAAAGCTTTTACCTACCGACGATAACAGTGATGTTGTGTTAAGTACAGTTTATATAGACGAAGCAACAAGCCTTATTAAAAAGGCAAAAACCACCACAAAAGACAATGGCACTTACGAACTGGAAATGACCTACGGTAAATATGCTTCTTTTGGTTTACCGGATAAAATTATTTTTTCCTTTAATGCAAAAGATTACAAACTGCCCAAGGGCATAACCTTTGATTTTGATGACGGTGCAGTACCAACCGTAACAGATAAATTAAAAGGCAAAAAGGGTAGGGCTGAAATTACGTTTAGTAATTACGTTGTAAACAAAGGTGTGGAAAATGCACTTTTTAAATAAACACATCAATTAATTATTCAAGAATAATTTTTTCGTCTACAACATTTCTCAACACAAAAGCACTTCTCTTTTTTAGGGGATTTGAATGTTGATCTTTTATCTCCTTTTTCATATTTACAATATCAACACATTTAAATATAGCTTCTCTAAACGAAGCTTCATCAGCTATGCCTTTGCCTGCAATATCAAACGCAGTTCCATGGTCCGGCGATGTACGCACGCCTTCAATACCTGCAGTATAGTTAATACCTTCGCCAAAAGCAAGTGATTTAAATGGAATCAGTCCTTGATCATGATAAAGTGCCAACACACAATCAAATTTTTCATAGCTTCCTCTAGCAAAAAAAGCATCAGCACTGTAAGGGCCAAAACAAAAGATTCCCTTTTTATTAGCTTCTTCAAGAGCGGGTTTTATAACTTCAATTTCTTCTCTTCCCACAAGCCCATCATCACCTGTATGCGGGTTTAAACCAAGTACAGCAATTTTGGGTTTATTTATTCCAAAATCTTTTTTTAAGGAATCATTTATAATTTTAAGCTTACTTAAAATATTTTCTTTGGTAATAAATTGTGCAACATCCTTAATAGCCACATGTTCTGTAAGCAATGCCACCCTCATGTTATCAGCCACCATCATCATTGCCACATCTTTTACTTCAAAAAGATTTTTTAAATATGGTGTATGTCCTGTATAATTAAATGCTTCACTCTGTATATTTTTTTTATGTATGGGTGCAGTAACAAGCCCATCAATCATATTTTCTTTTAAAGCGCCTGCTGCCGTTGTAAGGCTGAGCAATGCATATTTTCCGCCTGTTTCGTTCAATTCCCCTGGTGTAACAGCTATATCCTCTTCCCAACAATTATAAACATTTACCTGTTTGGTATTTATGCGGCTGGAGTCTTTTGCAATATTAAAAGTAATGTTGTTTTCAGGTAGCGTTTTCCTGTAGAAATTTAAAACTTTATTGTTTGCAAAAATAACTGGAGTACAAACATCAAGCATGCGGCTGTCACTCAATGTTTTTACAATAATTTCAGGACCTATACCATTTATGTCTCCACAACTTATTCCTATCACAGGCTTATAATCAACAATAGTCATATTTTAAAATATAATTTAATGTAAAATTATGCGTAATTTTTATTTATCGCAGTTTTTACTTCCATAAAATAGTGCTTTTATTAAAAGCTTCTTTTAAATTGCTTTAATCGCAATTTTTAAATGCAATTACATTGAAATTGCAGGCATATTTTTATTGTACTTTTGCAAATGTATAAGTTGAAGAAATCGCTCGGGCAACACTTTTTAAAGGATGAGTTGGTTATCAAAAAAATAGTGGATGCATTGCACGAGAATGCCTTTAAAAACTTACTAGAAGTGGGACCGGGTGGTGGGGCACTTACCAAAGAATTAATAAAAATCGAAAACATAAATTTTAAAGCTGTAGAACTTGATGATGACAAAGTGCCTTTACTCAAACAAAAATATCCTGTTTTAGAAGATAAAATTATACACAAAGATTTTTTAACTATTGATATACCTTTCGACGAAAAATTTACAATCATTGGCAATTTTCCTTATAATATTTCAACAGAAATTTTATTTAAAATATTAGACTGGAAAGATGAAGTGCCGGTAGTGATCGGAATGTTTCAAAAAGAAGTTGCCCAAAGAGTTGCTGCAAAGCCCGGTAATAAAATATACGGCGTTACCAGTGCCCTTCTACAACCTTTTTACGATATTGAATATTTATTTGACGTACCGCCTGAAAGTTTTAACCCTCCACCAAAAGTAATGAGTGGTGTAATTAGGTTAAAAAGGAAACTAGAACCGCTTGTTGTAAAATCAGAACGAGCATACAAGGTACTCGTTAAAACCGCTTTTCAGCAAAGACGCAAAACACTGCGGAATGCTGTAAAATCATTGTTTACTCAGGAAGAATTAAAAGATGAATTATTTAATAAACGTGCTGAAGTTTTAAGTATCGATGATTTTGCAGCACTTACTTTTAGAATGATATAAAAATTGTATTTAGAAAAAAGAATATTGAAATGAACCAACCTACAGAAACAAAAGTAAGACTTGTTACCGCTGCTGCATTGTTTGATGGCCACGATGCTGCAATAAATATTATGCGCAGAATTTTGCAAAGCAAAGGTGCCGAAATTATACACCTTGGTCACAACAGAAGTGTGGCGGATATTGTAGAATGTGCTATTGAAGAAGATGTACAAGGCATTGCCATTACAAGTTACCAAGGTGGGCATGTGGAGTTCTTTAAATACATGAAAGACCTTTTGGTAGAAAATGGTTGTGGTCATATAAAAATATTTGGTGGAGGTGGTGGTACCATTTTACCGTCAGAAATTGAAGAATTACATAATTACGGCATTACACGAATTTATAGCCCAGATGATGGGCGTAGAATGGGTTTGGAAGGAATGATACAGGATGTGATAGATAAAAGTAAGGCTACTCTTACTGAGGTAGTTGTTCCACAAAATAAAAATGGGCATGG
>JAYUZL010000006.1:0-8135 GCA_043751875.1 Ferruginibacter sp. | reverse complement strand
AGCAATTGCCATAATAATATAAATGGCCGGTAAAACCGGATATCCAAAAGCTTTGTAAGGTCTTTCTGCATTCGGCATTTTCTTTCTTAAAATAAAAATGCCTGCAATGGTTAGTGCATAAAACAGTACAACCACAAAAGAAATCATATCTAAAAGATCGCCATACCTTCCACTTAAACAAAGTATAGAAGCTACAATACATTGTATCCAAAGTGCAAATTCAGGAACATTATTTTTGTTAAGAACTCCTGTTTTTTTAAAGAATAAGCCATCTTTAGCCATAGTATAATAAACTCTTGCGCCTGCAAGTATCAGCCCATTATTACAACCAAAGGTTGATATCATAATCATGATGGCAATAATATAAGTTCCTATATTTCCAAAAATAGCTTTACTGGCGCTGACTGCAACTCTATCTTGTGGCGCAGAAGCAATATCCGCTAAGGGTAATACACTTATGTACATCAAATTTGCAGCTACATAAATTAAAGTAACAATGAGGGTTCCAAAAAATAAACTTAAACCAATATTCCTTTTAGGATTACGTACTTCGCCGGCTATAAAAGTTATGTTATTCCACGCATCACTGCTAAAAATAGATCCAACCATAGAGGCTGCGATAGCTCCCAATACTGCACTTCCTCCAACTCCTCCCAAAATACTTCCATCAGCATTTCTGGTTTTCATTCCCCAAGCATCCTGCCAGTTGGCATTCCATATTTCATTTTTAGCTGCAAGTAAAAACCCGAATATTATCAAACCGAAAAGAGATAGTAATTTTATTACTGTAAATACTGTTTGAATTACTTTACCACTTTTTATACCACCCGTATTTATCCAGGTTAGAAAAACAATTAATAAAATTGAAACGATTTGTGCTGTATAAATTTTTAGTCCAAAAATTTGAAACAAAATGTTGTTATCATTTAGTTCAAGAGTGGGAATAAAATATCCGGCGAATTTAGAAAACGCAACGCCTACTGCGGCAATGGTTGCAGTTTGTATAACTGCGAAAAAACTCCAGCCATATAAAAAACCTGCCAGGGGATTATAGGCTTCTTTTAAGTAAACATATTGACCACCCGCCTTCGGAAACATAGCGCTCAATTCTCCATAGCTCAAAGCAGCAGTTAAGGTCATAAAACCAGTTATCAGCCACACAGCTATAAGCCAACCTGCACTACCTACATTTCGAGTTATATCTGCACTAACTATAAAAATTCCGGAGCCAATCATAGATCCTGCTACAATCATAGTTGCATCAAATAAACCTAATGAAGGTTTGAACTCCTGCGTAGTTTCAGCCATATGATCAATTTAGGATAGCAATATAATCAAAGGCTTGTAAAAAATACAATTGAGATTTCTAAAATTGAAATTAAAGGATTAGTATAAAAAAATTAGAATACTATTTGAAGTTACTTCCTGCTTGGTATTAGATTATTCATTCCCTTGATCACATCTTTTGTAATATTAAAAGTAGAATCTTTATAGAGCATATAATCTAAGCCCGTACCGGTTGTAAGTATGAATTGATAGTTTTTTGATTTGTTGTATTCATTTAAAAAATCTTTAAGCTTTTTTTGGATATTGTCCATAAACTTATAGCTTTTTTCGCTAAGCTTTTGTGTCAGACTCTGTTTTCTTTGATCGATCTGTTGCTGTTGCCGTAACAGCTCCCCCTGAAACTTTTCTGCCTCCTGTTGTGTAATTGCATTACCTCGTTTTAAGAATTCGTTTTTACGGTTCTCTAGACCTCTGTAACCATTTTGCCATTCTGTTTCTATAGCCTTTTGTTCAATCTCCAGTTCTTTTCTACGGTCTTTAATAAATCCTATTTTTTCATTTAGTGAATCGAGCTCTACAAAAGCTATTGAAGTATTTTTTAAATTAACAGCGCTCTTGTTATTAAAACTCTCTGAAGATTGTATTTTTTTAGTGGAAGTAGTATTATAAACTTTAAAATATAAAAATATAACTGCAAAAATTAATAGGGAATTTATTGCTATTAAAAATGATCTCATTGGCTCTATAATTTAAGAAAGTGCAAGTTAATAAAAGGATTTTTATCTTAAATAAATTGATTTAAGTTTTGCTGTCTTTTAATATCATCGATAAAATATAAAAGAACTTAGCTACCAATATGTAATATGGATTTAGAGTAAAAATAAAAGGGGACTTAACAAAAATTAAGTCCCGATTTAATCCAATATCCTATGAAAAACCAAAACTTTTAGATCATTAATTATGCCATATATATTTAAAGTTAAATTTTCTATTCAATGGGCATTTATTACTACATATTTTTTTCATGGGTAAGTTTTCAAACAAATGGGTAATGTATTACCTTCTAATAATTGATTTAAAAGAACTGGCAATATCATCTTCACTTTAGCAGCTCTTAAAATAAACAAAAAAAGGAGCAAGACTTTCACCTTACTCCTTCAATTTTTATTTAATAACTAAGTATTATTCTTCTTCATCAAAGTTCATTGCTTCTTTTGTAGTCATCAAGGTTTCATATTCTTCCTTGCTACCCACAATCATGTTTTCAAACTCACGCATCCCTGTTCCTGCAGGAATGAGGTGGCCAGTAATTACGTTTTCTTTTAAGCCCAACATAGGATCTGTTTTTCCCTGTATTGCTGCAGAAGAAAGAACTTTTGTGGTTTCCTGAAAAGATGCAGCAGACATCCAACTTTGTGTACCCAACGATGCTTTTGTAATACCCAACAACAACGGTGAGGAGGTTGCGGGCTTTGCATCACGGAATTCGATCAATTTTTTATCAGCTCTTCTTAAAATAGAATTTTCTTCTCTTACATCCCGAAGAGTAACAATTTGACCTGTTTTAAACTTGGTGCTATCACCATGGTCCGTAACAACTTTTTTATCAAAAATGTTATCATTTTCAGTATTAAACTCTTGTTTATCTTCAGTATCTCCCTCTAAGAATATTGTATCACCTGCATCTTCGATGGTCACTTTTCTCATCATCTGGCGCACAATCACTTCTACGTGTTTATCGTTTATACGCACACCCTGTAATCTATAAACTTCCTGTATTTCATTCACTACATATTCCTGTACTGCAAACGGACCTCTAATGGCAAGTATATCTGCCGGTGCTGTTTGCCCATCAGATAATGGAGAACCTGCTTTTACAAAGTCTCCATCCTGTACCAGAATCTGACGACTCAAAGGAACCAAGTATTTACGTACAACACCATCTTTAGCCTCAACAATAATTTCTCTGTTACCACGCTTAATTGCACCAAATGCAACAACACCATCAATTTCACAAACAACCGCCGGATTACTTGGGTTACGAGCCTCAAACAATTCAGTTACACGAGGTAAACCACCGGTAATATCCTTCAACTTGCTCATTACCCGAGGAATTTTTACCAACACCTGGCCACTTCTTACCTGGTCTCCTTCTTCTATTACTATATGAGAACCAACCGGTAGGTTGTATCCTTTCTTCTCTTTACCTTCTACAATGATTGACGGTAATTTAGTTTTATCTTTTGTATCAATTACTACTTTCTCTCTGTGACCAGTTTGTTCATCTGCTTCATCACGGTAAGTAATACCTTCTAATAATGCATCAAATTTAATAGTACCACTTACCTCTGCAACAATTACATTATTAAATGGATCCCATGTACAAATCACATCTCCTTTTGCTACTTTCTGCCCGTCTTTTACTTTTAATACAGATCCGTATGGAACGTGCATACTGTTTAATAAACGATCAGATTTCACATCTATATTTCTAACTTCACCTGTACGGCCAATTACTACAACCTGCTTTTTTCCTTCTGCATCTTCTGTCGATACAGTCCGTAATCCATCAAATTGTAAGGTACCGTCAAACTTAGCATATAAGCTACTTTCAACCGAAGTAGAACCTGCTACACCACCCACGTGGAAAGTACGTAATGTGAGCTGTGTTCCCGGCTCACCAATTGATTGTGCCGCAATAATACCTACTGCATCTCCACGTTGTGCTATTGTGCCAGATGCAAGATTTTTACCATAACATTTTACACAAACACCACGCTTGCTTTCGCAGGTAAGGACAGATCGGATTTCAACGGTATCTATGCCGCTTTCATCAATTAATTTAGCAGTGTCGGCACTTATTTCTTCACCGGCTGTTGCCAATATTTCTTCTGTTTGAGGATGTAAAATATCATGCAAACTCATACGACCTTCTATCCTATCGCTTAAAGCTTCAATTATGTCTTCATTGTCTTTTAAAGCAGAAGTTGCAATACCACGGAGGGTTCCACAATCTTCTTCATTAATAACAACATCCTGAGCAACATCCACCAATCTTCTTGTTAAGTAACCTGCATCAGCTGTTTTAAGAGCCGTATCCGCCAAACCTTTACGAGCACCATGTGTAGAAATAAAGTACTCCAATACACTCAAACCATCTTTAAAGTTTGCAAGAATTGGGTTTTCAATAATCTCGCTTCCAGATGATCCAGATTTACGTGGCTTAGCCATCAAACCTCTCATACCTGCTAGCTGCTTAATTTGTTGTTTAGATCCACGGGCACCGGAATCAAGCATCATATAAACAGAGTTAAACCCTTGTTTATCCTGAGCAAGATCACGAATCAATGTTTCAGTAACTTTCGTATCGACACGACTCCAGATATCAATAATCTGGTTGTAACGCTCATTGTTTGTAATCAAACCCATGTTATAACTATCCATTACTTCAGCAATTTCAACCTGGGCATTTGCAACTAATTCTTCTTTAATTGCAGGGATAATTAAATCATTAATGTTGAACGATAAACCACCACGGAATGCCATGCGGTATCCAAGTGTTTTAATATCATCTAAAAATCTAGCAGTTATTGGAACAGATGTCCATTTAATAATATCACCAATAATTTCTCTCAAATTCTTTTTTGTAAGCAATGCGTTTACAAATCCTACTTCTTTTGGAACATGCTGGTTAAAAATTACTCTTCCAACAGTTGTTTCAATTAATTTGAAAGTTAAAGTACCATCGTTGTTACGAAAGTTGGCTCTTACTTTAATGTTTGCATGAAGATCAATTTTCTTTTCGTTGTAAGCAATTATTACTTCTTCAGCAGAATAAAATGCTTTGCCTTCACCTTTTACAATGTCATCACCAACTGTTTTCTTTCCTTTGGATATGTAATACAAACCAAGTACCATGTCCTGAGAAGGAAGAGTAATTGGCGTACCATTCTGCGGGTTAAGAATGTTGTGAGAAGAAAGCATTAATAATTGTGCTTCTAAAATAGCCGCATTGCTTAAGGGTACGTGAACTGCCATCTGATCACCATCGAAATCGGCGTTGAACGCGGCTGTAACCAATGGGTGAAGTTGAATTGCTTTTCCTTCAATTAATTTTGGCTGGAAGGCCTGAATTGATAATCTATGAAGTGTCGGGGCTCTGTTCAACATTACAGGATGACCTTTCAATATATTCTCTAAAATATCCCAAATAATAGCTTCTTTTTTATCAACTAATTTACGGGCAGATTTTACCGTTTTTACGATTCCTCTTTCAATTAATTTGCGAATAATAAACGGCTTAAACAATTCTGCAGCCATATCTTTCGGCAAACCACACTCATGCATTTTAAGTTCGGGTCCTACAACAATTACGGAACGACCAGAATAATCAACACGCTTTCCCAATAAGTTCTGACGGAAACGTCCTTGCTTACCTTTTAGTACATCTGATAAAGATTTTAATGCACGTCCACCTTCTGCTTTTACAGCATTCGATTTACGGCTGTTATCAAATAAGCTATCAATAGCTTCCTGCAACATTCTCTTTTCATTTCTTAAAATTACTTCCGGCGCTTTAATTTCCAACAAACGCTTTAAACGGTTGTTGCGAATTATTACACGACGATAAAGATCATTTAAATCTGAAGATGCAAAACGACCACCATCGAGTGGAACAAGTGGACGAAGTTCCGGTGGTATAACCGGAATATATTGCATAACCATCCACTCAGGACGATTTAGGATTCTTGTGTTTGCGTCACGGAAACTTTCTACAACACTTAAACGCTTTAAAGCATCGGCTTTACGCTGTTGAGACGTTTCATTTGCTGCTGAGTTACGAAGATCAAAACTTAACTGGTCAAGATCTAAACGCTGAAGCATTGCATGAACTGCTTCTGCACCCATTTTAGCAACAAATTTTTCGGGATCTTCATCGGGAAGCATTTGGTTCTCTTTTGGAAGTGTATCCAAAATATCCAGGTATTCTTCCTCTGTTAAAAGATCACCATAATTCTGTCCTTTATCTGCACGAATACCTGAATTGATAACTACAAAACGCTCGTAATAAACGATAGTTTCTAATTTCTTAGAACTCATTCCGAGTAGGTATCCAATTTTATTTGGTAATGATTTAAAATACCATATATGTACAACCGGGACAACCAATTTGATGTGGCCCATTCTCTCACGACGAACTTTTTTTTCCGTAACTTCTACACCACAACGGTCACAGACAATTCCTTTATATCTAATACGCTTGTATTTTCCACAAGCACACTCGTAATCTTTTACCGGGCCAAAAATCCTTTCGCAAAACAAACCATCTCTTTCAGGTTTGTAAGTGCGGTAGTTGATAGTTTCAGGCTTTAATACCTCTCCGTAGCTTCTTTCCAAAATGCTGTCGGGTGAAGCCAAACCAATCGTAATTTGAGAAAAACTTGCTCTCGGACGATTTTCTTTTTTAAATGCCATATTATAATTGATGATTTGTAATTAATAATTGTAAAGTCTGAAATTTTAAAATTGAACATTTAAAAATTTATTGCTAAGCTTCAAATGTTCAATAATTATTCTTACTCAAATTTAAGATCAAGTCCTAATCCTCTTAATTCATGTACCAATACATTGAAAGATTCAGGGATACCGGCTCTTGGTATATTATCACCTTTTACAATTGCTTCATAAGTTTTAGCTCTTCCAACGATGTCATCAGACTTAATCGTCAGCAATTCTTGCAACATATTAGCAGCTCCATAAGCTTCCAATGCCCAGCATTCCATTTCTCCAAAACGCTGCCCACCAAACTGTGCTTTACCGCCCAATGGCTGTTGAGTAATAAGAGAGTATGGCCCGATAGAACGTGCGTGCATCTTATCATCTACCATGTGATGGAGTTTGATAATATAGATGATACCCACCGTTGCTTTCTGATCAAAACGATCTCCTGTTTCGCCATCATACAAATAAGTATGACCAAATTTAGGAAGGCCCGCTTTTTCAATATTTTCAGCAATTTCATCAACTGAAGCACCGTCAAAAATCGGGGTTGCAAAACGCACACCTAATTTTTCGCCTGCCCAGCCCAATGCTGTTTCATATATCTGTCCAAGGTTCATACGACTAGGTACACCCAACGGATTCAATACTATATCTACAGGTGTTCCGTCTTCAAGGAAAGGCATATCTTCCTGGCGAACTATTTTTGCGACTATACCCTTATTACCGTGGCGCCCCGCCATTTTATCTCCCACTTTTAGTTTACGCTTGATAGCCATGTAAACTTTTGCCAATTTTAATACACCTGCAGGCAATTCATCCCCAATGGATATGTTGAATTTCTCACGCTTGTAACGACCAAGTTCTTCGTTAAACTTAATATTGTAATTGTGAAGCAAGGTGTTGATTAAATCATTCGTTTTTTCATCATTACTCCAACCCAATGGATTAACGTTTACATAATCAATACCTGCCAAATTTTTTGCAGTAAATTTTACGCCTTTTCCTATCAATATTTCACCAAAATTATTTGTAACACTTTGGCTGGTTTTGTCTAAAAGCATAGTCTGCAATTTGTCCTGCAACATCTGCATTAATTTCTCTTCGTTGGCTTCGTGATTTTTCTCGATTTTATCTATCTGAGCTTTTTCACGAACTTTTGCATTCTTATCCTTTTTAGCACGTTGAAATAAGCGCTTGTCTATTACAACACCTTCTGTACCACTTGGAGCTTTAAGGGAAGCATCTTTTGCATCACCTGCTTTATCACCAAATATTGCACGAAGTAATTTCTCTTCCGGTGTAGGATCACTTTCACCTTTTGGTGTAATTTTTCCTATAATGATATC
>JAYUZL010000005.1:0-2193 GCA_043751875.1 Ferruginibacter sp. | reverse complement strand
CTATTTGATACAAAAGTTGCCCCCAATGTTTTACAGTTGATTTATAAAAATGCCACCAACACTTTATTTCAGGAAGAAGTAGCTATTTATGATACTGCGTTTCACCTGCTTTATCACGATGCTGTTAAGATTGATAAAGTGAAAGAAACCAGGGGCATGATTGACAGTATTGTGGAATTAAAGGAAATTCATTTTTATATTAATAAGCTTCAAGTGGTTGGTTTTTTATATGAACACAATAATCAGAAATACGTTATAACTGCAGCTGCTAATGATGTTTATGGCTTAACAAAACTTACTAACCTTCGCAACACATTGATTACATCTTTCCTTATTAGCATTATTATCATTTTTTTTGTTGGAAGGTTTCTAGCAAAGCAATCTTTAAAACCAGTTTTGGTTTTAGTTGATAGAGTGAAAAAAATTACAGCTACCAATTTAGATTTAAGGGTAGATGAAGGAAACAGAAAAGACGAAATTGCAGCACTGGCTATAACATTTAATGAAATGCTTAATCGGCTTGAAAACTCATTTGATGCACAGAAAACGTTTGTCTCTAATATTTCTCACGAATTAAGGACTCCATTAGCCATCATTATTTCCGAATTGGAATTGGCAACAAGCAAGGAAAGGAATGTGCTTGAATATAAAGAAGTTATTTCTTTTGCCTTACAGGATTCAAAACGACTGGCGAAATTATCAAACGGGCTGCTTGATTTTGCAAAAGCCAATTACGACCAAACCGAAATTGCTTTTAAAGAAATCCGCTTGGATGAAATACTGGTCGATGCGAGGCAACAGGTAATTAAATCAAACGCCAACTATAAAATTGTAATAAATTTTATTGATGAAGAAGCCGAAGATGATGATTATATTTCAATAAATGGTAATGAGTATTTACTAAAAGTAGCTTTTATAAACCTGATGGAAAATGGCTGTAAATTTTCATCGGATAATTGCTGCACAGTTACCATTTCGCATAAACATCCATTGGCAGTATTAAAATTTGAAGATAATGGCATCGGTATTGTCGAACAAGATTTGCCCAATATTTTCAAGCCTTTTTATCGTGGCTCAAACAAACAATATGCTGATGGTAATGGTATTGGTTTATCACTTACACAAAAAATAATAAAACTGCACAAAGGCAATATTACAGTTAATTCAACAGAGAATATTGGCACCACCTTTTCAATTGAGTTTTTACACGTTTAATATTCTAATGATTTTCTAATAATATTCTAAAGTATCTCTAATGGCCCTTTTGATGGGGCTGTTTTAATTTTACAATAACATGTTAATTTATGAGGAAAAATATCAGTTGGCTTAGTGCCATATTAGTAGTTGCAATAGCTGTTTATTTAATAGACATTAATGTTAGTGTGTATCATAATAAGAATAACACAATCCCGGTATTAAAGTATAGCCTTATTGTATTACCCGTTCTCCTTTCAATAATGGTTGCAAACATTATTTTTAGAAAAAGAAAATAAAAATAGTTGAAATGATAAAAGTGGCAGCACAAAAAATAATGAAGAGTTTCTCCATCGATACAACTTCAAATGATTTTAATACCAACGCAGAAATAGAACTAAAAAATGCTGCAAAAGCTGATAAAGATGGTTACCTGGCGATGTTAAATAGTAAAGAAACCGGTCTTTCTTTTACTGAAGTTCAAAACAAACAAAAGCAATTTGGGCTGAATGAAATTGCACACGAAAAAGCACCCGCCTGGTACTTGCAATTTCTGCAGGCATTTTTAAATCCTTTTATTGGGGTATTAATTGTTATTGCCATTATTTCTTTAATAACTGATGTGCTCATCATCTCTCCAAAAGACAGGGATTATAAAACCCTTACAGTGCTTTCAATAATGGTTTTCCTTAGTTCTTTTTTGCGGTTTTGGCAAGAATACAGAAGCAACAAAGCTGCAGAGCAATTAAAAAGCATGGTAAAAACAACTGCTTTGATTTTACGGGAGACTGTAGGTAAAAAAGAAATTGATATTAAAGAAATAGTTCCCGGGGATATTGTTTTTTTATCCGCCGGTGATATGATACCTGCCGACTGCCGAATTATACAATCAAAGGATTTGTTTGTAAGCCAGTCAATGCTTACAGGCGAAGCATTGCCCGTGGAAAAAAGAGAATTTACGATTCACAAAGCAGAAACAAAGTCTCCCCTGGAATTAGA
>JAYUZL010000004.1:0-2861 GCA_043751875.1 Ferruginibacter sp. | reverse complement strand
CATGGCAGGAAATGGCAAAACAGGTTGCACATGAAATAAAAAATCCCCTTACACCAATGAAATTGAGCATGCAGTTTCTTCAAAAATCTATTGAAAATGATGCTCCCAATATTAAAGAACTTAGTGCCAGTGTTTCTGCTACACTGGTAGAACAGATCGATCATTTAAGTCAGATTGCCGGCGAATTCAGCCGTTTTGCGACAATAGAAAAAGCTTCACCCGAAATTTTTAATATTAATGATGTATTGCTTTCTTTAAAACAATTGTACAGTACTGACGTTAAAAATGATTTTACCTGGAAACTCGTTAATAAAACAGTAATGATCAACGCAGATAAAACCCATGTAAACAGAATACTTACTAATTTAATTTTAAATGGAATTCAGTCAGTTAGTGAAAATACAAAACCACATATTATTATTGAGGAAACTATAAGCAATAATAAGCTGCAAATTAAGATCACTGACAATGGCACAGGGATAAGTGATGAAATAAAGCCAAGGATATTTATGCCGAATTTCACCACAAAATCTTCGGGCACAGGTCTAGGGTTGGCCATGTGTAAAAGAATGGCAGAACAGGCCGGGGGAGATTTGCAATACGAAACATCACTTAACGGGACTTCTTTCTTTTTAACTTTACCCCTGGTAACATAAAAAATTAAATTGCTAAATACCTTTCATTCTTTTTCTGCCTTCTAAAAAATCCTCAAAATTTTGTAACGAAAAACTACTTAAGTTTTTTTCTTTTGGCAGCATTGCTTTTTGTGCCGAGAACACGCCATACTTAATATCATCAATTCCTTTTAAACTATGCGCATCAGGATTTACCGAGATCAGTACATTTTTTTTCAGTGCATATTTTATTTCCCTCCAGTCAATATCAAGTCTGTTTGGGTTTGCATTTAATTCTATTACTACATTATTGGCTGCGCAGGCATCAATAATCATTTTAAAGTTTAAAGGGTAACTTGGTCTGCTCAGTAATAACCTTCCTGTTAAATGCCCCAATACCGTTGTGTAAGGGTTTTCAATTGCAGTTAACAGTCTGTTCATCGCCTTTTCTTCTGTCATCTTTAAATTACTGTGAACAGATGCTATCACCAAATCGAAAGTGCTCAATATATTATTTGAATAATCCAGACTTCCATCATTTAAAATATCACTCTCAATACTTTTAAATATTTTAAAGGGAGCAAGCCTTTTATTAATTTCTTCAATTTGTATATGCTGGAGTTTAATCTGTTCCTCATTTAAACCCTGTGCATAAAATGCAGTTTTACTGTGGTCACTAATAGCCATGTATTCCAATCCTTTAGCGATACAAGCATTTGCCATTTGTTCTATGGAATTATTACCATCGCTCCAAGTGCTGTGGCAATGTATCAGCCCTTTTATATCATTTTCGTGCAAATGCTCATTCAAATAATCTTTTCGGCTTAGTATTGATGCATCTTCTCTAACAAATGCCGGTAAAAAAGGCAAGCCTCTTAGCTCAAAATAATGTTTTTCGCTGTTAGCAGTTTTTATATTGCTGTTTAATGCCTCATAAAACGAAACGGAGGAAGAAGTCGCTATTAGTTTTTCAATAACGTTTTGTGTAACTGCATAAATTTTTACTTTAATACCTAAGTTGGTTTTGTATAAAAGTTCATTTTGAATTTTACTTAATAATTGAAATTCTTCTATTTTTAAAATGGTATTTTCTACAATATTTACGTCTTCATTTATGACGAATTCCAGTTGGGAAATTACCTCCATTTGCCTTGCAAAATCTCCTGTTATAAAAACTGTTTTTTCACTGAATACTTTTTGCAGTAATTGATTGAATTGCTCTGCAATATTTATTGTTTGTGAGTAGAGGTAACTACCTTTATTTTTTAAATAAAATTCTATATAATCTGTAACAGCTGTCTGGGTTTTTTCTCCGAAGCCTTTATAAAGTTTAAGTCTGTTTTCTTTACACGCATACAATAATTCCCCGACATTCTCAAGCTCCATCTCTTTCCAAATTGTATTAATTTTTTTAGGACCCAATCCTTTTATTTTCATCATCTCTAAAACACCTTTGGGTGTTGAAAAGATTATTTCTTCCAGTTGTAATAAAGTACCAGTTTTTAATAATTCTTCTATTTTTTTTGCAGAAGATGGACCAATTCCTTTTAAGTGTTGAATTTCATTTACAGCAATTTCAGCTAATTGAACGGGTAATTTTTCAATTGAAAATGCTGCTGAAGAATATGATTTTGCTTTAAAACTATTTGCTCCGTTTATCTCTATAAGTTTTGCAAGAAGAGAAAATAAATCTGCTATTTCTGAATTACTCATACCTAAAAATTGATTTATTTAAAATGTAAAGTTTAAAATTTATTGATTAATAATTTAAAATATTTTAATAAAAATTGAGGATTAAATTAATTACGATTATTGTTATCTAAAAATTATTCTTAACCTATAAAATTACAAAATATATAGATTTTCATTATTGCAGGGTTTTAAAAGGTAATACAGGACTGCTTTACAGAACAAAAAAAGGTTCCGATGAAAATCGGAACCCATGAATTGTAGGATTTTTAAAGCAGGTTTTTTTACTTCTTCACCATTGCTTTTTTAGGAGCTGCTTTTTTTGCAGGTGCCGCCTTTTTAGCTGGTGCTGCTTTCTTTGCAGGTGCTGCTTTTTTTACTGGAGCTGCTTTTTTAGGTGCTGCTTTTTTTGCAGGTGCTGCCTTCTTTGCAGGTGCTGCTTTTTTTACTGCTGCTTTCTTAGGAGCTGCTTTTTTTGCTGTTGCCATTTTTTTGAATTTAATTATGGTTAGTAATAATACTTAAAAATAAATACTATTTTGATACTACCAAAAAAAA
>JAYUZL010000003.1:0-91161 GCA_043751875.1 Ferruginibacter sp. | reverse complement strand
TCAGAACCTGCCTGCGTAAAACGGAATATATTATCTACGAAAAATAAAATGTCTTTTCCCTGTCCGTCTCCTTCACCATCACGGAAATATTCCGCCAATGTAAGTCCGCTCAAGGCAACACGGGCACGAGCGCCTGGAGGTTCGTTCATTTGTCCAAAAACAAATGTTGCTTTCGATTCTTTCAACCCTTCCATATCTACAGAAGCTAGATCCCATCCGCCTTCTTCCATACTGTGTTTAAACTTCTCTCCGTAGTTCATAATGCCGGCCTCAATCATCTCACGCATCAAATCATTTCCTTCACGTGTTCTTTCTCCCACACCTGCAAATACCGATATACCACTATATGCTTTCGCAATATTATTAATCAACTCCTGTATCAATACTGTTTTGCCCACACCGGCACCACCAAATAAACCAATCTTACCACCCTTTGCATAAGGCTCAATCAAATCAATGACTTTAATACCAGTAAACAAAATTTCGTTTGCGGTAGAAAGATCTTCAAACAATGGCGGCTTAGCATGTATAGCACGACCACCTTCTTTGCTTACCTGTGGCAACCCATCAATAGCATCACCTGTTACATTAAACAAACGACCTTTAATAGCATCGCCGATAGGCATTGTAATTGGCTTTCCTGTATCTGTTACAACCATTCCACGCACCAATCCTTCCGTACCGTCCATCGCAATGGTACGCACACTGTCTTCACCTAAATGCTGTTGCACTTCAAGTACCAACTTATCGCCGTTGTCACGGGTAAGTTCTAATGCATTTAATATTTCCGGAAGGTTTGAATCATTGTCAAACTGCACGTCAACAACGGCACCAATGATTGATTTTATTTTGCCTGTACTTGCCATATCTATATATTAAAAATAAATTGAGGGTTCAAAATTTGCCGCAAAGGTAAGGTTTGAAGCCCGAAATAAAAAACCCCTTCGGTATTTTTTTAGGGGTTTGATGTGCGAAGAAGCAGCTTTGGGCATCATCGTTGTGTCACTCACTTGTACGGCATACCATTATTGAACTTTTATATGCATTATATAAAAAACAGTAAAAAAGCCGGCGGGTAAAAGGACCGGCTTTTAAAAGATTATTCTTTAAAATTTTGCTCCAAAGCTTACAAAGAAAGTTCTTCCATCTGCAGGTAATGCGCCTGGACCAGGATAACCACCTGCACGACGTGTAAAATATCTTTTATCAAAAGCATTGTTTAAACCAGCCTTAAGTTTTAAAGTTTTATAAATTTTGGAGGACACTGTAAAGTCAGTTACCGTATATGAAGGAATTAAACCTGTCTGTGCATTAACGGAAGGCTTTTCTGTATTATTTGCATCGCTGAATGTAGATCCAACAGAACTTAATTGCGTTGTAAAAACAAAGTCTTTATAGCTTAAGTTTATACCACCTCTAAAAATATTTGTTGGCGCATTTTCTACTTTTTTTCCTTTAGTATTGGCATCTTTATGATTACCACTATAACGTGCATCTGTATAACTGTATGAACTGAAAACAGAAACATCTACATCTTTTTTATTTGTAAATGCTTTTACGGGACTAAATTCAACAAAGGTTTCAAAGCCTTTACTTGTACTTGCTCCTACATTTGTAATAAACCTTGTTGTGGTTCCTGTTGGTGTAATCGTTCCCACTCTGTTGTTATACTGAAGATAAAAACTGCTTACATCAAACTGTAAATAGTTTTTTACTTTTCCTCTGTAACCCAAATCAAGATTATATCCTTTGGCATCTTTCAAATTCTGGTCTACAACATCTGTTGTTGGCGGTGCCTGAAGATTAGCAAATTGTATAGGCCTGTAAGCCTGCGTAAAATTTGCATAAACTTCTGTTGCGGGTGTTACATGAAATTCTGCTCCCAAGCCTGCCAATAAAAAGCTTCGGCTGCGTTCTATATTTTGTAAAAGAACTTCTGCACCGTTAGAGGTATAACCATTTCTACCACTTGCTTTACCCTGCAACCATTCGTATCTCACACCAGGTATAAGGAGTAGTTTTTTGCCGACACGAAAAATATTTTCTACAAACACCGCTGCATTTTTTGAATTAAATTCGATGTCTCTTTGGTAATTTCCAATAACAGTTACATCATATCCTGTGCCTGTTGTGCCTTTGCCATCTGCCTGCCTATGGGTTGTTCCTGTATATAAACGAATACCACCGGAAATAGTATTTTTCATTTTACCAAGATTATAGGCAGTCAAAATCCTGCTTTCTAACCCGTAATTTCTATACTTATCAAGGGTTAAAGCACGGTTATTGAATTGCAACGTTGAAGCATTAATACTGTCTTTTACAGTTATTTGCTGTAGAAAACCAACACTGTTTCTATCACCAATGGTTCCAAATAATTTTGTATTCCAAACTGTTTTTTCATTGATGTTAATGTTGGCAATTAATGCAGGTGTAGTCCATTTTATATCAAACCAATTGCGGCTTCTAAAACTTTGCCTTGCATCGTTTTTTAATTGCTCATCCGTAAGTCCGCCTGCCTGCTGGCTGCGCATTTGTGCGTGCATAAGTTCTGCAGTTAGTGAAAATTTATCTGTTAATTTATAAGTAACTGTAGCAAAACCATTGTTGGTAACGTATTTACTGTTAGCTCTCCATCCATCCCCATTTCTATGATCGAAAAAAGAGTAATAATTTACCTTACCTTTTTTACCGCCAATAGCATTGTAACTATTAATCAAATTATTACTACCGGCAGTTTGTTGGGTTTCAAATTCAAAAAGTTTATTTATTTCACTGCCATTGCGTAAAATATAATTTACCAATCCTCCAAACTGAGGCCCATACTGCAATGCGCCCTGTCCTCTTACTATTTCGATCCGCTGCACTGCCTGCAACTGAGGGTTGTAATATGCTTCAGGATAACCAAAAGGATCTGCCGCAATATCGTAACCATTCTGGCGCACATTAAATTCCCAGCTTCTGTTTGGGCTTAAGCCTCTGGCTGCAATTCCAATTTGTATTCCACTTGCATCGCTTTCCCAAATATGTATACCGGGCACTTTTGCCAATACCTGCCGCATATTATTTGTTACAACATTTCCCTGTACATTATCGAGCACAATTAAAGTACTTTTTTTACCTGCATAAATATTCGTACCAACTATTTCTGGCATTTGCTGGTAATCACTTTTACTGTTTTTGCCTACAACAGTTATATCGGGTAAATTCTTAATGTTTCCTGTGTCAGTTTTTGCTAACTGTGCTGTTGTATAATTTGTTTGTATCACAAAAAATAAAACCGTTTCTATTATTTTAATTTTTTTTCTCATTTACTCATTTTCATTAGGGCTGCAATTTGCACAAACAATAAATAAATTTTGCTCCGGAATGGTAAAACGACTTTCATAATTAGGAAAAGCAAAACATAAATAAGAGAAAAAATAATGGTAAAATTTATAAATATTTTGAATTTGAACCTGATAGATCTTAGAGATATTATGTAAAGTCAATGGAGGAACTTGTGATTACATCAATAAATTTACATTTTATTTATACTGGTAGCTTAAAAGATGCGTAAATTTAGCCAATGAAAAATAGAAAATATATTGTCTTTTTTCTAGTTGGTTTATTGGCAATAATCACCTCGTGCAACCCGGGGCTAAATTTTAAAAAAGATGAAAATATGTTTCAATCATCAAAAGCAATAACCATATACAAAGCTTTTGCAGATATGAACGGTGCTTATTTTGTAATTAAACAAAATAATTTTTTTGAGTTTTACAGAGAATTGTTTGATAGTGTAAAAAACACATCTTATCCGGGCAGGTACACAAAAAACGGCGATACATTGTACCTACAATTTTATAATAAAAAAGGAAACAATCTGCTTGGCAACAAAGCTTTAATAAATAACCAGAGAAAAGAAATTATTTTTTTTGACAGATATACAGGTGTTAAAAAGAAATTATTGATTAATTAAACAACATTTTTACGGGAGCGGTTTGCAATAAAAACACCTGAGAGAATAATGAAAAGACAGGCAATTTGTTTCCAACCAACTGTTTCCCCATATATAATTCCCCAAAAAATGGCGACCACAGGTATGGCGTAAGTAACCATGGACGAAAAAACCACTCCAGATCTTTTAATAAGCATATAAAAAATAATAGTGGCTGCTGCGGTACTTCCAACACCAAGCAGTATGGTGTAGCCTGTAGGTATGAGTATTTTTTTAGCAAAAATATCCTGTTGAAAATAACCTGAATAATATAGTATGATAGAAGCGGGTATGGCATTTAAGGATAGGGCTACTGATACAATATTTAAGGACGGAATATCTTTTAAAAATTTACCTACAAGGTTTAAATTTATGCCATAACAAAGCGTTGCTGCTATTATCAACAGCACATCTGAAAATGTGCTTATTTTGTAAAAAACAGGTTGGGCAAAATACAAAAGAAAACTACCAGCAAACGATACGGCTATACCTAAAATTTTGTTGCGGTCTGTGTTCATATTGAAAAAAAGAGCACCCATAATAATTACAAAAACCGGTGTAAGTGCATTTAATGTTCCAGCAAGGGAACTATCTATCCGCTCTTCTGCAATGCAGAAAAAATAAGCCGGTAAAAAACTTCCTAAAACACCGGAGATAAACACAAGTATTATTTTGCTTTTAGGAATAGATTTAAAAACAAATATTGCAATTGGTAATAAACTAACCCCTGAAGATATGATTCTAACAGATGCAACCTGGTAACCTGTTAAACCAACCAATCCTTCTTTTATGAGTATAAAACTACTACCCCATATAAAAGAGAGAACAATAAAAATTATCCAGTTAACGAGTTTGTTGTTTCCCAATGAAATTTTTCGCAAAGGTGCTATAAAAAATTATTTATATTACATTTAATGATAAAAACTATATTTAATTAATTATTTTTACCAAAACTACCAATATGGGTTTACTTAAAGAGTTTAAAGATTTTGTGTTAAAAGGAAACGTAATAAACCTTGCTGTAGCAGTTATTATCGGCGCAGCTTTTGGCGCCATTATTTCTTCTTTTGTAGATGATGTAATAACTCCTTTATTATTAACGCCCGCACTTAAAGCTGCCGGTGTTTCGGACATAAGTAAACTAACCTGGGGTGCAGTTAAATATGGTAATTTTTTAGCTGCTGTTATTAAATTTCTTATTATAGCTTTTGTATTATTTTTATTAATAAGAGTTGCTGCAAAACTTTCAAAAAAAGAAGAGGCAGTTGCAGCAGGACCATCTTCTACAGATATTTTATTAACAGAAATTAGAGACCAATTAAGAAAAAATTAAATCTAATTATTGCATTCAAGTTCAATAAGCAATGCCGAATAAAAAATATTATTTTTACAACCCTCTGATAAAGTTCGGAGGGTTTTAATTTTACACAAATATTTAATAATGAGTACCAACGAATCGTATCAAATAAAATTAGACCAGTTTGAAGGTCCATTTGACCTTTTGCTTTTTTTTATTGAAAGAGATGAACTCGATATCTATAATATTCCCATTACAAAAATTACAAACGATTTTCTGGATCATATTCACGCAACAGGAAAATTGAATATTGAACTTAGCAGTGAATTTATTCTGTTTATCAGTACACTAATGCGGATAAAAGCAAAAATGCTTTTGCCACGCAAAGAAATAGATGCACAGGGAAATGAAATTGATCCCAGACAGGAATTGATTGATAAAATATTGGAGTACAAAAGGTTTAAGGAAGCATCTGCTCAGATGGCAGAAATGGAAGCTATCAGGATGCTGATGATAAAAAGAGGAAACTTACAAAAAGAATTATCCAACATTGGAGAAGAAGCGGGTGAAGGCACAGAAATACAAACAGTAAGTCTGTTTAAATTAATGAAGGCTTTTGAAAAAGTAGCACAGCGTTTACATGAGCGTAATAACAAACCTGTGCACACTGTTGTTCAGTATAATTATAGTATGGAAAGCGTGCGCACGCATTTATTGCAAATAAGCAAAGAGCACAAAACACTTGCATTTGAAAAGATATTTGACGTATGTGAAAATCGTATACATGCCATCTTTATTTTTCTGAACATGCTGGAATTGGTACAACAAAAATATTTACAAATCTTAATTGGAGAGGGCAGAAATAATTTTATACTTGAATACAACGAAGATAGAGAAGATGACCAAAGTACCGTTCTAACAGAAGCAGACTTTAACCAATGGAATTAATCATTAGTTTCTACAAATCATTTATTTTCTGATCAGCAAAAATGTCATTAATTTTTGCTGGAACATTATTTGATGTTTAACCATCAAATATTATTATTATGAAAACAATTATAACAAGAGCAAACGAAAGAGGCACAGCAAACCATGGCTGGTTAAAGCCTGCACATTACTTTAGTTTTGGCAGTTGGCACAATCCTGATAAAGTACATTTTGGAGAACTAAGGGTTCTAAATGATGACTGGATTGCAGGTGGTGGTGCTTTTCCAACACATCCGCACGATAACATGGAAATTATAACTATTCCATTTACCGGTGCATTAAAACACAAGGACAGTACAGGTGGTGCAGGCATCATAAAAGCCGGAGATGTACAAATAATGAGTGCGGGTACAGGGGTACAACACAGTGAGGCAAACGAATCTGCAACAGAATCTGTAACCTTGTTTCAAACTTGGGTTTTCCCAAAAGAAAGAAATATAACACCAAGATATGACCAGCGCACTTTTGATATTGCGGAAAGAGAAGGAAAATGGCAGGTTGTTGTATCGCCAAAGGAAGAAGACAATGCATTATGGATAAACCAGGATGCCCGATTTTCTTTGACAAACATAAAAGCAGGCAAAACCATCAAATATGAAAATGCGTTTGCAGGTAATGGCGTTTACTTAGTTGTAATAAATGGTACTGTTGAAATTGATTCTGTAAAGTTTGAAAAGCGAGATGCGGTGGGTATTTCAGAAGCGGATAGTTTTGAAATTAAAATATTAGAAGATGCAGCATTATTGGCTGTTGAAGTTCCAATGTTAAAATAATCAGCAGTAAAAGATTCAGGATTAAAATACTGGATCTTTTAGTGTTCATTTCACTTCCTGCATATCTACCAGTCTTTTATAAAAGCCATCCTGATCTATTAGTCCTGTGTGGGTGCCACGTTCAACTATTTCACCTTTTCGCAATACTATAATTTCATCTGCATGGCGTATTGTACTTAGCCTGTGTGCAATTACCACAGAGGTCCTATTTTCCATCAGGTTATTGATGGCATCCTGCACAAGTCTTTCACTTTCTGTATCAAGAGAAGAGGTAGCTTCATCTAAAATAAGTATAGGAGGGTTTTTCAATACAGCCCTTGCAATGGTTAGTCGTTGTCTTTCGCCACCGCTCAATTTCATGCCACGATCACCAATATTGGTATCGTAACCGAATTCTTTCTTTTCTATAAATAAATCTGCATTGGCAATTTTTGCAGCATTCATAATTTCGCTGATATTGGAATTTTCCATTCCCAGTGCAATGTTGTTTGCAATGGTATCATTAAATAATATGGGCTCCTGTGTTACAATACTCATAAGGCTTCGCAAAGAAAAAAGCGAGTAGTCTTTTATATTTACACCATCAACCAAAATCTCTCCGCCGCTTGCATCATGAAACCTTGGAATTAAATCTGCGAGGGTAGATTTTCCGGCACCGCTGCTACCAACCAGTGCAACTGTTTTTCCCTTTTCTACTTTAAAACTTATATCTTTTAAAATAGTCACCTCATCATAATAAAAACTAACGTTTTTAAATTCTATGCTGTCCCTAAAATTCTTTATTTGCAAACCTGTGGGATTTTCATTTACTGTTACGGGAGCTTTTAAAACATCCTGTATTCGTTCAATAGCAGCCGTGCCTTTTTGTAAATTACTAATGGCACCGGATATGCTTTTTGCAGGATCAATAATATTGAAGAACAATGCCATGTAGGCAAGAAACATAGCACCGTTTAATTCAGGATATTGGTTCCCTAATACCTTACCACCACCATACCATAAAATAGCTGTAAACATCATCACCCCTAACACCTCACTCATGGGGGAAGCCAGGCTTTGGCGGTAACCAACACTGTTACTTAACTTTAGCAAATTGTTGCTGTTGTCAGAGAATTTTCTGCGAATAGCATTCTCAACATTAAAGGCTTTAATGACCCTTAGTCCTCCCAATGTCTCATCTAAAATAGAAATTGACTCGCCGTTTTTTTGTGCAATAAGTCCTGATGGTTTTTTTAAAGAACGCCCAACCCTTCCAATAAAAAACCCCATAATTGGTATGAAGAATAATATTATGATTGTGAGCTCAGCATTAATGGTGAAGAGCACAATTAAATTTATTATTATCTGTAATGGATCTTTTACCCAACCTTCCAAAGCACCTAAAACAGAACCTTCCACTTGCCCAACATCGTTTGTCATTCGGCTCATTAAATCACCTTTTCGCTGTTCAGTAAAATAACCAATTGGCAGACTCAACACTTTATTAAAAATATCTATCCTGAACCTTGTAGCCACCTTATTTTTAACCGGCATTAAAGAACGGGAAGCAAGGTATAAAAAAGTATTTTTTAAAATGATACTGCCAATAATAAGCAGGCAAACCATAGCCAATGTATGCAACTGGTCGCCATTATTTATGAGCTCTCCTACTTTTTCTTTTAACCAGCCCAATGGAGAAAACCCATTTGATTTCACAGTTTTTGCAGTGGCATTTTCCTTATCAAACAAAATTTGCAAAAACGGAAACAGCATACCCAAAGATGCTACGCCAAATAGGATAGAAAGCAATGTGCAAATTATATAGGAAGTAATGGAAAGTTTGTAATCTTTTAAATATGCAAAAACGAGTGAATATTTTCTCATTGTATAAATAACGTTCGGGAAACCACAAAGTAACTAATTTTACAGTTATTAAAATGGCTAAATTATGTTAGAAGGTAAAAGGCAAAAACAAGTCGCGGCGGTATTGGAGAAGGATTTGAATGAAATTTTTCAGCGCATAGGTTTGACAATGATTGATGGTGGAATGGTATCTATAGCATCTGTAAAAATTACACCTGATCTTTTTGATGCAAGGGTTTACCTAAGCTTTTTTCAGGTGAAAGATGCTGTAGGCACTTTAAATAAAATACAGGATCACGCATGGGAAATAAAAAAAGAGTTAACAGCACGAGTAAGGCATCAACTACGCAGCATGCCACAACTTACTTTTTATATAGATGATACGCTGGATTATGTAGATAAAATGGATGTACTTTTTAAAGAAATAAAAAAGAAGGATGATATAAATGTCCCTAATTCTCCAGCTAAAAATACTTCCGAAGAAGAAGGTTAAACCAAACGAAATTTTATTATGTATTTTTCTTTTGCATGGCGGTATTTTAAAGCAAAAAAATCAGCCAATGCAATTAATATTATTGCGTGGGTAACAACCATTGTAATTGCATTTGCTACCTGCTGCCAGCTACTTGTGTTGAGTGTTTTTAATGGTTTCGAAGGACTTGTAAAATCCTTGTATTCTTCTTTTTACAGTGATCTTAAGGTTGTTCCTGCATCAGGAAAAACATTTACACTTACGGCTGCACAAATAAATTCGATCAACAAACTTCCTTATAATGCCGGCATGAGTTTGATTGCCGAAGAAAAAGCGTTGCTTCAAAACGGTGAATCGCAAACGGTTGTTTCATTAAAAGGTGTAGATGATAATTACAAAAATATCAGTGGGGTTATTGCAAAAATTTCGAATGGTAATTTTGACATTGGAAACATTGATACGCCTAAAATAGTGGTGGGCTATGGCATTCAAAATGCTGCATCTATTAATTTAAGTGAAGCGTTTCCTACATCTGTCGTTACACTTATTTTACCAAAGAAAAGCAGCACCGCAGACGCTGCTGATGCTATGAGCGAAGGTAATGCAAGAGCAGCCGGCGTTTTTGCTATTCAGCAGGAAATAGATAATCAGTATGCCATTACCAATATTAATTTTGTAAAACAACAAATGGGTTTTGGGTTAGATGAATATTCTGCCGCAGAAATAAAACTGAAAGACAAAGTGGATATTGAAGATGCAAAAACAACCTTGCAAAATATATTGGGAAAAGATTTTAAAGTGCAAACCCGTTTTGAACAAAATGCCAATCTATATAACACCATGAGGCTGGAAAAATGGGCTATTTATGCAGTGCTTACCCTCATTTTAATTATTGCTGCATTTAATATGGTAAGTGCTCTCACTATGCTGGTATTAGAAAAACAAAAAGACATCAGCATCTTAAGAAGTATGGGAACGACCAAAGCAGGTATAAGAAAAATATTCTTAGCAGAAGGTTTATTGCTTGGTGTTATAGGTACAGCATCAGGGATCGTTTTGGCTTTGTTGATTTGTATCCTTCAAATTAAATTTCACATTATTAAAATAAGCGGCGGGTCTTTTTTAATAGATTATTTCCCCGTAAAACTTATCGGTACTGATTTTTTAATGGTAGCTACTACAGCGGCTTCTATTGCATTTTTAGCCTCGTGGTTTCCGGCGGGGAAGGCAGCGCAACAGAAAATTGAATTGAAATAAGGTTTGATAGTTTACTTTTATGTTTGAAAAGATTGCCACAGTCTTTTATAAGAATTTGTTTGCAACCAGGAAAGGTAATTACAAAATTGAATCTCATTTAGACAAAACATTTTGGTCGGTTGTGTTACAAACCAATAAAAAACCTGAAAACAATGACAAAATCGAATCGCTTTTTTCAATATAGGTTTTTGGTGGGCGGGAAACCAACCGATAGAAAAAGAGATGATTGTGATAAAGAAAAAAGTAAGGGGAGTACTTTACGGAAAGGTTGAATCTTTTTTATAGAGCAAAACCTGGTCGGACCAATTTATTATATGGTAGCTATAGCCCCACAATCATTGCATGAAAACGGGCTTAACATGGGTCCTTATACAATAGGATTCCGTTTTAGAAACCAGTAATAAATTTTTCAACTCTCCGCCTCCGTTTATAATGAATCTATTTTTTAAAAAGAGCGCAGGTTTTTTATTCGATTTTAACTATTTTACAAGGATGCAATCACAGGGGTCTTTCAAAATATTTATTCCTGCATTTGCTGCAAAGCTTTCAGTAATTATTTCTAATGATTTAATCATTGACGATTATTGTAAAAGATACCTGGATCATTTACTATTACATTCAAAATATTATCTTACCATTTATGCGCAGGTGCTTGATAAAGCAATGCAGCATGCCGAAAAACCGACGTACGAGATAAACCTGGTTGATTTTGGTGCAGGCAATGGATTGCTTGGCATTTTTGCAAAATACTGTGGTTTTAAAAAAGTTTTTCTTTGCGATTCTGATGCCGATTTCGTTAAGGCTGCAGAAGTAATGGGTGATGCATTAAGTATTTTCATCGATGGTATGATAACAGGAGATATAGATCAATTAAAGAATATAGTGCAAAATGAAACGATAGATATAATAGTAGGTACCGATGTAATAGAACATATTTATAACCTAGATGATTTTTTTGAGGGTGTTAGAAAAATAAATAATAGAATGGTCACCGTTTTTACAACGGCTTCCAATCCGAGTAATTTTCTTAAGGTAAGGAAATTAAAAAAGCTCCAGGTAAAAGACGAATATGAAGGGGGCGATCCTACTGATTTTGTATTAGCCGGCTCTAAAAAACATGAAGCCTTTATTGTAATGAGGGAAAAAATTATTTTAACAGCTTTCCCGCTAATACCTTCTGCAACTTTAAAACAATTGGCAGCACTTACGAGAGGATCAAAAAAAACAGATATTTTATTAGCGGTAGAGCATTATCTAGCAAGCGGTAAAATGCCTGTTAATAAAGGCATCACATCTAACACATGTAATCCCATTACCGGCAGTTGGACAGAAAGGATTTTACCTATTGCTATTTATAATAACATTTATACAAAGAATCATTTTGATATGGAGGTACACAATGGATTTTATAATGCTTACAGCAAGGGAAATAAAAAATATTTTAATTTGTGTATGAATTTTCTGGTAAGATTAACAGGTAAAATTATAGCTCCCTATATAACTTTAATTGGGTATAAAAAAGGGTAAATCCTTTTTATTAAAATTATAGATAGGCTTAAAATATCTTTTCATGTCATAAAATTTGTACGGGATACTTGCATTTTACTTTCCTTTACCTGTTAATGTCTTCGCCCTATTATCATAAAAGTTAAGAGAAGCGCTCTTAGGATTTTTTAAATAAAGATGCGTATTTACTCATCAATCACCCTTCCGAAAATTATCTATTTATTTCTAATAATCCTTTGACTGTTGTATAATGATGAACTGCACTACTATACCGGTAATCTTCAGCCCTCCATGCAAATAATCCATTCTTGTTCTTAATATTTCTTCTTTACTACATTCAATTGGGTGGTTATCCTGTTGCCAGAATTAAAAATTGTTATTACGCTCAATATTCTGACTCACCTTTTTAAAAATCCACAACATCAGGCTTTTTCTGCTTTCTCTTTTATTTTATTCTATTACTTTTAAAGTTTTTGAGGAGGTGACTTTTTTAAAGTCTCTTATTGTGTTAGAAAAATTATTTTTTTAAGTTGAAATAATTAAATGCAAATGATTTGGCATTATACAATAAGCATATACAAGTAAACCTTTTTCCTTTTAGCTAAGGCTTTCTATAAAAATATTTATATAACCACTTCCGATAAAAATATCAATTCACTGCACTGTTGCAAAAGTTTAAAATGCACCGCCTGTTGGTATCTTATTTTATAGCCATCAATACCCATCCTAAAAATTAATTATACTGGTCAAGACAAAGTCTCTCCTTTATTAAAAATCCTAAGAGACGCTTCGCTTAACACTAAGTGTAGAAGCGGATAGAGGGATTAACTCTTAGGATAGAGGCGCTAATGAACTATTGTATTGCAATTGTATAGCTTACTGTTTCAAAAACTAAAATTCATTTTGAAATTGTCCATTATTGAAACTATAGGTAAAGCGACAAAAGTTATTTTTTACATAGCGACTTTTATTGACCTTGTGTTACTCTAAGTATTTCAACAGGTATCAATCCATGTGCTTCTTTATGCGTTTTAATAATTGCATTTGAATCAGCCGCTTCTGATAAACACATTACCAATCCTGCTTTTTCATCCACCCAATAATTAATAAAATTCACACCATATTTTCCCTGGACAGCGAGGTCCTTTTTATGTGCATCTGCCACTGCTGCGGCCGTTACATTTCCTGCCCCTAGTTTATGTATGTCGAGAAATAATTTTTTATTTCCTGTTAAAGCAGCGGCCGAGCCCTCTGTCACTTCAAATATATGGGCGGGCAGTAACCCATGTGCTTCCGCATGTGTTTTTCTTATTGAGCCGCTATCACCCGCTGATGACAGGCAATAAACAAGGCCTTGTTTTTCATCAACCCAATAATTAATAAAATGCACATCATATTTTTTTTCAACAGCCAAATCTTTTAAATGTGCTGCCGCCACATCTTTAAATTTTACTTTGTCCGGTGTTAGCTGGTGCACATCTATATAAAGATTTTTTGCGTTTCCTAATTGCGCTGATGCATCAATTTCCTTTGTTTGTGCAGAAACCTGAAAGGAAATACTGCCGGCAAGAATAAAAGTTGATAACGAAAGAATAATTTTCATAATGAATAGTTTTAAATTTATGTGATTGTTTTATTTATAATACAAAGCACGATTATAACTAACTGCGGATTGTAAGGAATTCTCCCTATTTTAATTTTGTATCTTACCTATTTTATAAATTGTAATTATGGCGCTGATAGAAAGAGACGAATTTATGGCATCGCTGCAGCAACAATTTGAAGATATTTCAGACGGAGAAGGGCATTGTGTATTTATAAGTGGCGAAGCCGGCATTGGTAAAACCACATTGGTAAAGGCTTTTTGCAAAAAACAATCTGATGAATGCAGTATTTATCAGGGAGCCTGCGATGCCTTATTTACACCGAGACCTTTAGCGCCATTGTATGATATTCTGTGGCAGGTTAACAAAGAACGTTGGCCGACTTCCCCTTCCAGCGAAGAACGTTCAGCATTATTTGCAAATTTTTTCCAGGAGATATGCGCCAAAAAAGGAAAGTTATTAATTGTATTTGAAGATATTCACTGGGCTGATGAAGGGACGCTTGACTTCATTAGGTTTTTTGCCAGGCGTATTTATCAATTGCCCTGTCTTTTCATTCTTACTTTTCGTGACGACGAAATTCATTCAAGGCATCCGTTGCGAAATGTATTAGGACAACTTCCCCAGGATTCTTTTACAAAACTGGTGGTAACGCCATTATCTAAACAAGCTGTTGTGGAAATGGCAACGCATAAAGGGTATAGCGGCGAAGATGTTTACAGTATATCAGGGGGCAATCCATTTTACGTAAATGAAATTTTGGCAAGTTACAGCCCCGGCGTTCCTGATAATATTAAAGATTCTATACTTTCTGTGTATGAACGCCAGAAAGAAGGGACAAAAAATGCCTGGCAAATATGGTCTGTAATGCCGGAAGGGTTGGAGATTGACCGTGTTGCAAAACTTAAATCTGCCTTGGGTAAAGCAATTGATCATTGTTTTGCCATCAGCGTCATCATTGTCCAAAATTCTAAAGTCGTTTTCAAACATGAGTTATACCGGAGAACAATTGAAGAATCGCTTACTCTATTCAAGCGTATGGAGCTAAATAAAATGATGCTTGAACTTTTTTTAGATTCTTTTGAACAAGAAGGTGAAATTGAACGAATACTGCATTATGCTAAAAATGCCAATGAAAAAAAATTAGTTATTAAATATGCGCCGGAGGCTGCAAAAAAAGCTGCATTGATAGGCGCGCACATGGAAGCATCAAAATTATATCTTACGGCTATTGAATATTTTGAAGGAAATGACACAAACGAACTCGCAGAATTTTATAAAGCGTATGCTTACGAATGCTACCTCAGTAACCAGATACAAGAAGCGATTACTTATACTGAAAAAGTTTTAAACAACTCAAAAGAGAATTCTGATTTAGAAAAAACCGGTGATAGCCTTCGTTTCTTATCCCGCTTGTGGTGGTTTGATGGCAACAGGAAGAATGCGGAAACTTTTGCTTGGCATGCTATTGAAATGCTGAAAGACCAGCCGGCTTCATTAACAAAGGCAATGGCATTTAGTAATATGTCACAATTAAAGATGCTGTCTGATGAACTTGCCGAAAGTATGTTGTGGGGAGAGAAGGCCATTGTAATAGCAAGGGAATTAAACAACGAAGAAATTCTTTGTCATGCACTTAATAATGTTGGAGCGGTACAAATGGTTAGTTATTCTTCAGAACAAAAAGGTATTGCAATGCTACAGCAGAGCCTCAAAATTGCATTAAAATTTGGTTATCATGAACATGCTGCACTTGCCTATACCAATTTGGCGAGTTGTTTAGTAAAAATAAAAAATTATGCTTTTGCCCGGAAAACATTGGAAGATGGCATTCACTACTGTCAGGAGGGTAATTTGAACTCATTGGGCTTCTATATGTTATCGTGGAAAGCAAGACTGAATCTTGAAACAGGTGATTGGAAGGAAGCTTATAGTATTGCAGATAATCTTTTAAAAAATGAAAACCAGCTCGCCGTTATTAAAATCACTGCGCTAATTGTGATGGCAAAGATAAGAATGAGGAAAGGAGATAAAGATTTAATTGCTCTTTTGTTAGAGGCAAAAACAAGATCTTTTAAAACGATGGAATTGCAAAGGGTTATCCCATCAATGGCTGCTTTATTGGAATATGAATGGCTTACCGGCAAAACGATTATTGAACACGATGATATACAACAGACAACTGTTCTTATGCAACAGACTGGTATCGATTTAGAAAAAAATGAATTTGTATTCTGGATGAAAAAAGCAGGGAGGCATTTTGTTCCAGTCAAAGAAATTGATGAAGCCTATGATACAAGCAGTGCAGCGAAGACATTGAAAGCTGCATCCTTTTGGGAAAAAACAGGATGCCTTTATGAGCAAGCTCTTGTACTATTTGAAGGAAAAGAGGATGATAAAAGAAAAGCCATTAAAATACTTCAGGATTTAGGTGCTGATGCGGTGTATGAAAAAATGAAACAGGAGATGAGGAATTTAGGTATTAAAAATATTCCACGAGGCTTAAGAAAATCAACCCGTTCAAATGCTGCCTTTTTAACTTACAGAGAAATGGATGTTTTGCGGTTGCTTAAAGAAGATATGCAGAACAAAGAAATTGCCGCACAATTGTTTATTTCAGCAAAAACTGTTGATCATCATATTTCCAGCATCTTGTTTAAATTGGATGCAAGCTCCCGTTCCAAAGCTGTCAGCGAGGCTATTCGTGCGGGAATTTTAAAATAGGGAATTTGCTGCATAAAATAGGGAATAACTTTTATCAACAGCAATGATTCTCAATTTACTTTTGTATTCAATTTAAAAAATATATGATGAAAAAATTTATTATCGAAAGAGAACTGCCCGGAGCAGGCAATATGACTCCTGAAGAATTGCAGGCCATTTCAAAAACTTCTGTCTCGGTAATATCGGTTTTAGGTAAACCTTACAAATGGCTTAAATCGTATGTTACCAAAGATAAAATTTATTGTATTCACGAAGCAGAAAGTGAAGATGTTATCAGAGAGCATTCCAGTTGTGCAAGTTTTCCGGCGAATAAGATTGAGGAAGTGAAAGTAATAATTGGACCTTCGACTGCTGAATAAAACAAATCGAATAATGGCTAATATTGTTTACAAATTTTTTGGTTTGCCGGTTGGTGTTTTTACCAACCGGAATTAAAAGATTTGTTTACATCCTGAAACGCTAATTAAATAATATAGTCGCTTTTTTTTAGCCACACCATTTCGGTTTATGAAGACACCATGCGATAAGAAAAAAATAAATTGGTCAAGACGAAGTCTCTCCTTTATCAAAAATCCTTAGAGACGCTTCGCTAAACTCTAAGGATAGAGGGGATAGAGGGCTGAAGACAGCAACCGATATAGTTTGCAGCTAAAAAAATAAATTTTAACCCTTTAAACAATGCTAATACAACCAGCCACCACCTTAGCCTTTTCTCGCAACACATCCATATAGGTATCAACATTGTCATACGCAAGCGCAACGCCCATTCTCCGGTAAGGTCTGAGGCTCGGTTTACCAAAAATACGCACATCGGTGTTTGGTTGTTCCAATGCTGTTTCAATGCCTGTTAAGGTAAAAGTATCAGCAGTTTTTTCAGCCAATATTACTGCACTGGCTCCTGCCCTTTGTAATTCTATTGAATGAATGGGCAGCCCCAAAATAGCTCTAGCATGCAGTTCAAACTGCGATAAATTTTGTGTGCCCGCTAATGTTACCATACCGGTATCATGAGGGCGGGGGCTGAGTTCAGAAAAATAGACCCCATTATCAGTAAGAAAAAATTCAACCCCCCAAATGCCTGCACCTGTTAAAGCAGTAGTTACTTTTTGTGCCATAGCACATGCATGCGCTAGATCTTGTTGGCTAATTGCGGCTGGTTGCCAGCTTTCCTGGTAATCACCCCGCTCCTGCCTGTGGCCTATTGGCGGGCAAAATAGTGTAGGACCATTTTTTTGAGTAACTGTTAGCAAAGTAATTTCTGTTTCGAAAGCAATAAATTCTTCAATAATTACTTCCTTTATATCTCCTCTCGAATTGTTTATGGCATAATCCCAAACCTGTTGCTGATCAGCAAAGTTTTTTAAAACAGATTGACCCTTCCCACTGCTTGACATGAGCGGTTTTATAACACAAGGCAACCCAATTTCATTAACTGCTTTGGTAAATTCATCAAAACTGATTGCATATAAATAATTAGCAGTTTGTAACCCCAATTCTTTACTCGCCAAATCACGAATCAGTTTTCTATTCATCGTAAAATTTGCGGCCCTTGCACTGGGCACTACCTGAATTTGTTGCTGTTCGTATTTGTAGAAACGTTCGGTACGAATGGCTTCAATTTCGGGAACTATCAAATCAGGTTGGTGTTTTGCAACAATGGCATCAAGCTCAGAAGCATTTAGCATATCCAGTACCTCAAACTGATCAGCTACTTGCATGGCGGGTGCCCCTGCGTAACTGTCAGCCGCAATAACCGTTTGCCCTAAACGCTTTAATGCAATTACCATTTCTTTTCCCAATTCACCGCTTCCAAGCAATAATATCTTTTTATGCATATTTTAAATTAAATTAATTAACAACTTAAAAAGAAACTTTTGTAGTAAGCTGTATACATCCCAAATTTAGAAAATCAAATAGATATCAGCTATTCCGTTTTTTAGTAACTCAACATAATAAATATTTGGTTTTGCATTCAGCTGTCGATAGAAATAAACACTTTTATTAATGTATTCCCCTAAGCTGCCATTTGAAAAAAATTTGTAACCTTTAAAATAGCAACTCCTCATTTATATAGGTAATAAAAAAACTGTTGTTTTAATAATCTGCCATCGTACTTGGCAATTCTGCCAAGGCCTCGGCTAATTGCTCATCATTTGGAGCTATACCATGCCATTCGTGTTTTCCTTCCATAAATGATACACCTTTACCCATAATTGTTTTCATTAATATCATTACGGGTTTTCCTTTTCCAGTTCTTGTTTTGGCTTTCTTTAAGCCTGCAACTACTGCATCTACATCGTTACCATCCATTTCCATTACATCCCAACCAAATGCATCAAATTTTGCATGTAGGTTCCCAAGACTCATTACATTTTCTGTAGTTCCATCTATTTGCTGGCCGTTTAAATCGATAGTAGAAATTAAATTATCAACTTTTTTGCTGCCTGCAAACATAATGGCTTCCCAGTTTTGTCCTTCTTCCAGTTCTCCATCTCCGTGTAGCGAAAAGACCAAATGTTTATCACCATTTAATCTTTTTGAAATTGCTGCACCAATTGCTACGCTCATTCCCTGCCCAAGCGAACCGCTAGCTATACGGATGCCGGGTAAATGTTCGTGAGTTGTAGGGTGCCCCTGCAACCGGCTATTAAGTTTACGGAAAGTTGCTAACTCAGTTGTTGGAAAATATCCACACCTTGCAAGTGTACTATACCAAACTGGGGAAATATGTCCATTACTAAGAAAGAACAAATCTTCTTCTTTTCCATCCATTTTAAAATCGGAATTGTGATTCAACACCTTAAAATATAGCGCAGTAAAGTATTCCGTACATCCTAACGAACCACCTGGATGCCCACTTTGCGCTCCATGTACCATCCTTACAATATCCCTTCTTATTTGTGAGGCAATATTTTTTAAATTATCCATTTTTTCTTATGTTTAAATTTGGTTAAATTCTTGTTTGCAAACGTACTTGAAACTATACATTTTTTCTAAAGAAAATTGGTAGGTTTATAAAAAACAGTAATAACACATCAACGCTAGCCTATAACATAAGCAAATAAATTATTATTATCTTGTGCCAAGCGGCGGAAATTTTGTTAAAATAGTAATAATAGAGAGTTATTTTATATTTTTGTAGACTTTGGATTTAAAAAGATTTATGCAACACATTATTATTAGTGCTTTTTTGGCTTTCATAATCACTTATTTTGCTATACCTGTTATTATTCAAATAGCGAAAAGCAAAAAGTTGTTTGATGAGCCCGATGAGCGGAAAGTACATAAGGCAGTTATACCTACATTAGGAGGACTTGGAATTTTTGCAGGTTTTATCGTAGCTACATTGATGGGAGCCCCAGATGCCCCTGAGTTAAAATACTTTGCAGCCGCTACAATCGTTATATTCTTTTTAGGCTTAAAAGATGATATTTTAATTTTGTCGGCTAATAAAAAATTTATAGGGCAGCTGGTAGCCGCATTTATAATAATGCATTTTGGCAATATTTACATTAATGACATGCACGGATTTTTAGGAATAAACATCATTCCCTATTATGCCAGTATTTTTTTAACGATGTTTACTATCATTGTTATTACGAATGCTTTTAATTTAATTGACGGTATTGATGGGCTTGCAGGAAGTTTGGGTTTTATAACTACTCTTGTTTTTGGTGCATATTTTTATTATGCCAACGAACTTACCTATGCTGTAATAGCTATCTCGTTATCAACGGCTATTCTTGCCTTTCTTATATATAATTTTGCCCCTGCAAAGATATTTATGGGAGATACAGGGTCTTTAATAATTGGCTTAATTAATTCGATTTTAGTTATAAAATTTATCAGTATTTCAGGCATACAAGGGCAACCTTTCAGCCTTCATGCAGGGCCTGCATTGGGATTCGCTATTTTAATAGTTCCTTTATTTGATACACTTCGGGTATTTGGATTAAGAATATTAGACAGACGCTCTCCTTTTAGTCCTGACAGAATCCACGTACATCATTATTTACTGGATCTTGGCTTTTCTCATAAAAAAATAACCTACTCTTTAATCGCAACAACAATATTGTTTATAACACTCGCATTTACTTTAAGAAATTATAATTGTACGTTGATTATAGGTGTGTTATTGACTTTAGCAACCAGTTTAATTGGCATTCTTTATTTTAAAAGGCAAAAGATCAAAGCGGGTTACGAGATAGAACAACAACAAGCTAATATCATCACCGCCCATAAAATTTTTAATTTTAGCAAAGAAGCTGTGGAAATTGAATAATTGATTTTCTATAATTTTTATTAAAATATTTAAATCTGATGGGTTACCATCAGATTTTTTTTAGCTTTGCATCCAATCGAACATTATGTCAGAAGAATTAATACTTACACTTGAAGACGCGGCTTCAACAATGGCTAAAGCCATCAATCACCTTGAAGCTGAATTAGTAAAAATCAGAGCAGGGAAAGCCAATCCTGTAATGTTGGATGGGATTGTAGCTGATTATTACGGCAGCCCCACACCTATCAGCCAGATTGCAAACATTACAACGTTGGATGCCCGCACAATATCTGTTACGCCGTGGGAAAAAAACATGCTACATGTTATTGAACGAGCAATTATTGCTGCCAACATTGGTATTAACCCACAAAATGATGGTGTTATCATTCGCCTCTTTTTACCACCACTTACCGAAGAACGACGCAAAGAGCTCGTTAAAAAGTGTAATGTAGAAGGTGAACACGCAAAAGTATCCATTCGCAATATTCGCAGAGATGCTATTGAGCAGGTAAAAAAACTGCAAAAAGATGGCGCAAGCGAAGATGAATGTAAAGATGCTGAAACCGCGGCACAGGGAGCAACAGACAAATATATTCTATTAGTAGAAAAGCATTTGGATGCTAAAGAAGTAGAAATAATGGCAGTTTAAGGTTCAATTAAAAATTACGAATTATCATTTATGGGGTTACAATTATTTAGAATCATGTTAATAAACCATTTTGTTTATATAAAATAACTTTTTTCAACATGCTTACTTCGTAAAATTTAATGTGTAATATTTAAAACTCAGATCATCCGAGAGCATAAAAATATCATACTAGTAATCCGTAATTTTTAATTCGTAATTTATCAGAATGCAGTCATCTCGGGAAACATGGTTTTTATTACTTTCAGTGCCCATCTATATTATTTTTATAGGTGCCGAAATAATATTGAGCAACTGGGGAGAAAAAAAATTCTATACCGTTAACGGCGTTTTACAGAATCTTTATCTAACCTTAATGAATGGGGCACTTGATTTAATTTTACGGTGGGCATTTTATATAAGCGTATTAATGTGGAGTTATGAACAGCAGTTTTTTAAAATTGAAAACCCCTACCTGTATTGGTTTTTACTCTTTATTTTGGAAGATCTGGCTTTTTATATAGAGCACAGAATAGATCATTATTGCAGGCTTTTTTGGGCTGTGCACGTTACGCACCATTCATCTGAAGAATTTAATTTAACGACAGGTTTTCGTTCATCAGTTTTACAACCGGTTTATCGTTTTGTATATTTTATTCCAATTGCCCTAATGGGTTTTCATCCGTTAGATATTGTGTTTATGTACTCAATTACCCAAACCTATGGCATTTTGGTGCACACGCAATACATCAATAAAATGCCTCGTTGGTACGAAGCAATTTTTGTAACGCCTGCACACCATAGAGTGCACCATGCTAGCAACATTGTTTATCTCGATAAAAACATGGGCATGTGTCTTATCATTTGGGATCGATTGTTTAGGACTTTTCAGGACGAATTACCTGGCGAACCGGTAAAATATGGTTTGACCAAACCTTTGGCTGATCCGAAAAACCCTTTTAACCATGTGTTGCATGAATGGAAAGGAATGACAACTGATTTAAAGAAAAAGGTATCCTTTAGTACCAAAATAAAATATTTACTAAAGCCGCCGGGCTGGAGCCACGACGGATCTACCAAAACTGCTGTGCAGCTTAGAAATGAATTTAAGAAAGCCATAGGTTAAACAGATGCTTTTACTAATTTTATGCCATGCAAATTTTTCCTGTTTCTACTCTGGAAGACGAAGTTTCATTTTTTGAACTCCCTTTGTCTATTTACAAGAATGATCCTAATTTTATTCAGCCTCTTGATAAAGATGTGCAGGAAGTTTTCGATCCAAAAAAAAATAAGGCATACAGATTTGGTAAATTAGAGCGATGGATCATTGAAGATAACAGTGGCAATTCTACAGGAAGAATAGCGGCATTTACAAATAAAAAATACAAGAATAAAGACGATGATGTAATGGTTGGTGGTGTTGGCTTTTTTGAATGTATTAACGACCAAGCTGCAGCAAATTTATTGTTGGATACTGCAAAAAATTGGTTAAAGCAACAAGGTATGGACGCAATGGATGGCCCAATAAATTTTGGAGAGAGAGATCGTTGGTGGGGTATGGTTACAAAAGGGTTTATGGAGCCCCTTTATTGCATGAATTACAACCCACCTTACTATGTTGACTTGTTTGAAACCTATGGCTTTAAAATATTTTTTGAACAGGTGTGCCTGAGCATGCATCCAAAATCTCCGCTGGATAAAAAAATATGGGAACGGCACGATGCTATAGAAGCAGACAAGGATTTTTCAGCTGCCCATCTACAAAAAAACAATCTAGAGAAATATGCGAAAGATTTTGCTACCGTCTATAACAAAGCCTGGGCCGGTCACGGCGGTTTAAAGGAATTACCATACGAACAGGTGCTCATTATGTTTAAAAAAATGAAGCCGGTTATGGATGAAAAGATTTTACAGTATGCATATTACAAAGACGAACCCATCGCCATTTTTATAAACATACCGGATCTTAATCAGTGGTTTAAATACCTGCACGGAAAATTTGGATTGCTACAAAAATTAAAATTTCTTTGGGTAAAACAATTCACCAAAAACAAAAAATTTACGGGGTTGGTATTCGGTGTGGTACCTGAGTGGCATGGCAAAGGTGTAGATGCATACATCATTGGTGAACAAGCAAAATATGTGCAGTCTGCCGCAAGTCCATATACAGAATATGAAATGCAATGGATTGGAGATTTTAATCCAAAAATGCTCAATATCGCTACTGGCCTTGGCGAGGTGCACAGAAGCAGAAACCTTTGTACCTACCGTTACTTGTTTGACAGAAACAAGGAATTTAAACGCCATCCCATCTTATAGTTAAATTAGAAATTACCATCCACAATAATTAAGTTTACAAAAACAATCACAACCAATACGCCTCCACACAGTCATTTATAATTATGGAAAAATTTATTGTTTCCGCCAGAAAATACAGACCGCAGAATTTTAGTACGGTAGTGGGGCAGGCGCATATTACAACTACATTAAAAAACGCCATCAACAACAACCAGCTTGCGCATGCTTTTTTATTTTGTGGGCCAAGAGGTGTTGGAAAAACTACCTGTGCAAGAATACTTGCAAAAACCATTAACTGCGAAAACAAAACCGCTGATGGTGAAGCCTGCAATACCTGCAACAGCTGCTTTTCGTTCGATAATGGAAGTTCATTAAACATTCATGAGCTGGATGCTGCCAGCAATAACTCAGTAGATGATATAAGAAGCCTTGTGGACCAGGTTCGTTTTGCTCCACAGGCCGGTGAGTACAAAGTATATATTGTTGATGAGGTTCATATGCTAAGCGCATCTGCCTTTAATGCATTTTTAAAAACATTGGAAGAACCACCACCTTACGCCATTTTTATTTTGGCGACAACAGAAAAACATAAAATTTTACCGACTATATTAAGCCGATGCCAGATATTTGATTTTAAAAGGATAACGGCTAACGATACGGTTGAACATCTTAGAGAAATTTGTGAGAAGGAAAATATTACAGCGGAAAATACAGCACTGCACGTAATTGCACAAAAAAGTGAAGGTTGCATGAGGGATGCACTAAGCATACTTGATAAAATTGTAAGTTTTACCGGTGGAAAATTAACTTACGCAAATACGCTTGAGCATTTAAACATTCTGGATGAAGATTACTTTTTTAAATTGTTACAATTTGCAACAGAACAAAAACTGAGCGATGCATTGTTGTTGTTTGATGATATAAACCAAAAAGGTTTTGAGGGCGATACGTTCCTAGAGGGATTTATTGAATTTATACGAAACTTATTGGTAAGTAAAGATGTAAAAGCTGCGATTTTATTGGAAGTTGCAGAAGATTTTAGGGATAAATATTTACAGTCGGCAAAAGAAATCTCTGCTAACTGGATGATAGCCGCATTAAATACCACCCACGAAGCAGCCTTAAATTATAAACAGGCCCGTAACAAAAGATTATGTGTAGAAATGGCGCTTATAAAACTCTGTTACATTAACCAGGCGGTAGAATTTAGTGAAGGCATCAGTGAAACCATTCAAAAAAAAAAATTAGTTGAGTCTGCTAAACCCGTTTCTTTTAAGGGTATTTCTATGATCAAATTAAAAGAATCGCCTGCTAAGGAAATAACAGAAAAAAAGAAAATTGTTATAGAAGCTGCGCTGTATGTAAAGAAAGAAATAGCACCTGTTGTACCTGTAATTTCTGAAATAGAAATTGCTCCACCTGTTAGAAAAAAAACAGGTTTTGGTTCGCTCGAAAAAATCCGTGCAAGGTTGATGCAGGAAACGGTGCAGGAAAAAATACTGCTTGAATTAAATATGGAAAACCTCCAGAAAGCATGGAAAGAATACACTGAAAATCTTTTTACAGAAAAAAAATACCCTGTTGTCACACAATTTAAAATGGCAACATTAAAAGTAGACGACGAATTTAATTTTACGGTCGTCACTGAAGGTATCTTACAACAGCGTTTTATTGAAATGGAAAGATCAGGTCTTATTCCATACATGCAAAAATATTTTGGTAATAAATTATTGAAGTATTCTATTGAAATAAATGAACCCGAAATAAGTGCTGAGGATGATAAAAAAAGGCTTTCTTCAAAACAACAATATGAATTGATGATAAATAAATATCCCTTAATTAAAGAACTGAAGGATAGGCTTAAGATGGAAATTGACTACTAAAGGAATTGCATTATAGAACTGAAAAAGATTTTTATTTTTTTTACATTAATTTCGAACTTAAATATTTTAAAATACAATTATGGCAGAAGTAATAAGAATGCCGCTGCTGAGCGATACCATGACGGAGGGAAAGATAGTGGCATGGAATAAAAAAGTGGGTGATAAAGTTAAAGCTGATGATGTATTGGCTGATGTGGAAACCGACAAAGCAACCATGGAAGTAAATGGCTATGTAGATGGAACCCTTTTATACATTGGGGTGCCTGAAGGTGAAGCTGCAAAAATAAACCAGATTATTGCTATTGTTGGTAAAGAAGGTGAAGACTATAAAGGATTGTTGGATGGTGAGGAGGCAGTTGGCAAAGAACAGTTGGCAGATAGCAAAGAACAGCCTGCTGAAGATAAAGTACTACGGGTAACAGCGAAAGAAGAAATGGTAGAAAGCAAACCCGCAACTCCTAACCCGAACCCCGTAACCGTTTCTCTCCCCGAAGGTGCAAAAGAAATTAGAATGCCTTTGTTGAGTGATACCATGACCGAAGGAAAAATTGTTGTATGGAATAAAAAAATTGGAGATGTTGTAAAAGCAGATGATGTATTGGCGGATGTTGAAACTGATAAAGCCACAATGGAAGTGGTAGGTTACGAAGAAGGTACACTTTTATATATTGGTGTAGAAGCCGGACAGGCAGCAAAAATAAACCAGATAATTGCAATAGTTGGTAAACCGGGAACTGATGTAGCAGCTTATGTAGCTGCGGAAAAGGCAATAGATAATGGACAAGCAACTACAGAAACTATTCTGTCAACGGACAAGGAACAACAAACAGCGGAAGAAAGACCCGCAACTACTAACCCGAAACCCGAAACAAAACAACCTGCCACTACCAACCCCCTACCCGAAATTACTAACCCAAAACCCGACACTACTAACCCAAAACCCGACACTAATCAATTAGAAAGTATCTCCGGCGATAGAATTAAAGCCTCTCCACTTGCAAAAAAAATTGCTGCAGAAAAAGGATTGGATATTAGTAAAGTCAACGGAACTGGAGACGGCGGCAGAATTGTAAAAAGTGATATAGAAGGATATAAGGAAGCTGTAAATATAATTGCAGCAGTAGCGCCTCAAAAAATACCCGAAAATAAAGTTTTAGTGCCTGTTATAACGGGCGAAGAATCTTACACCGATGTGCCGCTTACACAAATGCGCAAAGTTATTGCACGCAGATTAGGCGAGAGTATGTTTACAGCGCCACATTTTTATTTAACCATGGAGTTAAATATGGATAATGCCATGGCTGCACGAATAGCCATAAATGAAGTTAGTCCCGTGAAGGTTTCTTTCAACGATATGATCATAAAAGCCTGTGCGGCTGCACTTCGTTTACATCCTGATGTAAACAGCAGCTGGATGGGGGATTTTATCAGAAAAAATAATCACATACATATAGGTTCTGCGTTGGCATTACCGGAAGGTCTAATTGTGCCTGTTATAAAATTTGCAGATCAAAAATCACTTTCGCAGATAGCTGCAGATGCAAAAGAACTGTACGCAAAAGCAAAAGATAAAAAATTGCAGCCAAATGAGTTTAGTGGTAATACTTTTACCATCTCCAACCTTGGTATGATGGATGTTGAAGAATTTACTGCCATTATAAACCCGCCTGACAGTTGCATATTGGCTGTAGGAAAAATTAAAGAAACGGTAGTAAGCCGTGGAGGTAAATTTGAAACAGCAAATATTATGAAAGTAACCTTAAGTTGTGATCACAGAAGTGTTGACGGTGCAGTTGGGGCAGCTTTTTTACAGACTTTAAAAAAGTTTGTTGAGAACCCTGTAACAATGCTGGTATAAAATAAATTTTAAAAAAATATAAACGCCTTTATTAGAAAAATAGGGGCGTTTTTAAAATTAGCCGACCTCAATTCTTAAGGTATATTTCTCTTTTTCCTACGCACTTAAAAACATAATTTAAGAAAACTTTCCTTAAAATGATCTCCCTTAACAGATCCGGAAAACTTTACACAATATTTAATAAAAGTAGTTTGGCATACAGTACTATTTACATCATAGTTTAAGCAACTTTACAAGTCATAATAAATTACATGGAGCAAGAAAACCAAATTTTTCAAACTAACAACCCCTTTAGGTGGAACAGTGTAAAGTGGACAACAAGGGTTTTACTTGTATTAGGTTTATTTTTGTTAACAGTAGTAATTGTTGCGGTAGTACAGGGGATTTCTCCGAGCCTCACAAATATTGAAACCAAAAATAGGTTCTTTAAAAATGCTTTAAATCCTCTACAGCAATTAAACATTCCTTTTTCTCAAAAAAACAAAATCAAAGGCTTTAAATCTTTTCTGGAAATGAAGGACAGAGAAGACTCAATTAAAAAACTAAAAGGGATTAAGAAAAGTGAGCAAACAGAATTTATCCGTGCTGCATTTTACGACCCTGCATGGAATCATGCTGCATCTCTAAGCGATCTGGAGGCCAATGCGGGAAAATTAAACACCATTTTTCCTCAATGGTTTTTTATAAACTTAGCAGATAATAGCAAAATAGAATCAAGAATAGATTCTGCAGGACTGGCGATAATGAAAAAAAACAAACTGAAGATATTACCAATTTTCAGCAATTACAATTCCACCAAAGGCATTAATGGAGATTTTGATGGAAACTTACTTCATATAATGCTAAACGATAGCACTAAAAGAAATAATTTTATTAATAACCTGGCAGATACACTTTCTAAATATGATCTGCAGGGTATCAATATAGACTTTGAAGAAATAAAAGAAACAACCAATGAACCACTTAATAATTTTCAGAAAAAATTATACGAAGTATTTCATGCCAGAGGGTTAATGGTAACGCAGGATGTAGTGCCGATGAATCAAGATTACGATTTTGTAGAATTAAACAAATACAACGACCATATTATTTTAATGGCTTATGACCAATACAGCGATGCGCAGAGCGGACCCGGGCCAATATCTGCACAAAAATGGATTGAAGAGGCCCTTGATGAGGCTGCTAAAAAGATTGACAGTAAAAAAATAATTATCGGTCTGGCAGGTTATGGGCGAGACTGGAGTGTGGATAAGAATGGAAAAGTTTTAAAAGATGATAATGGGAAATTAATAGAACCCGAGGCAATCACCTATTCACAGGCCTTGGACAAGGCAAGGTTATCTAACTCTACTGTAAATTTTGATAATGATAATTTTAACCTCCATTATAGTTATGCACAAGAAAATGACAGTAACGTAATACAACATAATGTGTGGTTTACAGGTGCTGTATCTACCTATAATATTATGCGTTTTGCTGATGAGTATGGTGCGGCAGGTACTGCGTTGTGGGTTCTGGGTAAAGAAGACCGCAGATTATGGAATTTTTATGGCCGGTCACTCACCAATGCTGCCATGGATGCAAAACCTTTTAATTACAATAGTTTACTTCAGTTACCATACGACGTAAACCAAAAGCCAACACCAATAGGCGAAGGTGAACTTTTAAGAATTTTATATACTCCACAACCTGGTCTTGCCTCACTGGAAATTGATAGCTCTGAAGATTTAATAACAGAACAGAAATATCTTCAGCTACCATCCGGCTATGTATATGAAAAGTTTGGAGAAGATAAAACTGATATAGGTCCAAAACATAAAATAATACTTACGTTTGATGATGGCCCAAGCCCTGAATGGACACCCAAAATTCTTGATGTTCTGGAAAAAGAAAAAGTACCAGCAACTTTCTTTGTTGTAGGAATAAATGTAGAAAACAATATTCCTTTATTACAAAGGATCTATAAAAATGGTTACGAAATAGGCAACCATACTTTTACCCACAACAATATAGCAAAGATGAGCCCACAGAGGGCTGAGCTGGAAATGAAATCTACAAGATTACTTATAGAAGCTATCACCGGCAGAAGCACTATTTTATTTAGAGCCCCTTACAATGCGGATAGTGAGCCGCAAACATTTGAAGAAATTGAACCCATTGCCCGTAGTAAAAAAGATAATTATATAACTGTTGGCGAAAGTATAGATCCCCAGGACTGGGATGACCGCCATGTAAATGCCGATAGCATTTTTAATAGGGTTGTACGCCTGGCAAATGCAGGTAATGGTAACATAATTTTATTGCACGATGCCGGTGGCGATACAAGAAAAGCTACAGTAGATGCTTTACCAAGAATTATAAAATATTTTAAAGATCGTAATTGTGATTTTACTACAGTGGCAGATTTAATGGGCAAAACAAAAAATGATGTTATGCCTGTTGTGCAGAGAAATTTAAAATTACGGTTCAATTATTATTTCAGTCTGGCAGTATATTGGGGTACCCATTTTATTTTTGCACTTTTCTTAGTGGGTATTGCCCTTTCTATATGCAGAATATTACTCATGGCAATTCTTGCAATCAAGCAAAAAAGAAAAGAGAATTTAGTTCCGGTAAGTCTTGCTCAACCTGGGGTAAGTATTATTGTGCCTGCTTATAACGAAGAAATAAATGCTGTGAGAACAGTTGAAAGTCTTTTGCAACAAGATTACCCAAACCTGCAAATTGTATTTGTAGATGATGGAAGCAAGGATAGTACTTTTAAAACTGTAACCGATTTTTTTGCTTCTATGCCTAATGTGCAGGTGGTTACAAAAACCAATGGAGGTAAAGCTACCGCATTAAATTATGGAATTAACATAGCCACCAATGAATATGTTGTTTGTATAGATGCAGATACGCAACTGAAAAAAGATGCCGTATCTCAACTTATGAAAAAGTTTTATAGTGCTGAGGGGGCTGCACCTGTCGGGGCTGTGGCAGGTAACGTAAAAGTGGGCAATGAAATAAATATGATCACAAGGTGGCAAAGCATTGAATATACAACTTCACAAAACTTTGACAGATCTGCTTTTGATTATCTTAATTGTATAACTGTTGTACCTGGTGCAATAGGCGCTTTTAAAAAAACAGCTGTTATAGAAGCCGGAGGCTTTACGCCTGATACGCTTGCAGAGGATTGTGACCTTACCATGCGTATGCATAAAAAAGGATATAGCGTAAGAAATTGCAGGCAGGCTATCTCCTATACTGAAGCCCCGGAAACCTTTAGTCAGTTTTTAAAACAGCGGTTTAGATGGAGCTTTGGAGTAATGCAGAGTTTCTGGAAACACCGGGATGCGTTCCTTAATCCAAAATATAAAAATTTTGGTATGATTGCACTTCCACATATACTTATATTTCAAATGCTATTGCCTTTTCTTGCCCCACTGGCGGATATCATTTTGGTACTGAGCCTTATTGCTGCAGGGCTTGGCATTATTCCTGCAAGCCTTGGACATATAATTTTATACTATTTTATTTTTACAATGGTAGATATGGCCGGCGCATTGCTTGCATTTAATTTTGAAAATAGCGCCCTCAAAAATCATGCACCTGAAAACGGAAAAAGAGTAAGAGAAAATTATAAAAAATTGCTTTGGCTGTTTCCCCAACAATTAATTTACAGACAGTTGATGTATTATATTCTGTTTAAGTCTTTTAATAAAGCTTTAAAAGGCGAATTACAAGGTTGGGGCGTTTTAAAAAGAACAGGTAACGTGAAACATACAGTTACTGTTTAAATTATTCTATTTTAACTTTAAACAAATTTAAAAAAACAGGTTCGTGGCTGAAACAACAGAAAATAAAACATCTTTTTTTAGAAGATTAGGTAACGAAGCGGGTATAGAAATGAGTTTTGTAGATCATTTGGAAGCTTTGAGATGGCATTTAGTAAGAGCAGTATTTGTATGGCTTGTGGCAGTAATTGCTATTTTTATAAAAATAGACTGGGTTTTTGATAATGTGGTATATGCACCCGCAAGGTCTACATTTGTCAGTTACAGGGGACTTTGCAATTTTAGCCATTGGTTACATTTAGGTGAATCTCTATGTATGCCTGCCGTAAATATAGAATTGCAGGGTAATACAATCAGCGGACCATTTATGTCTGCCATATCTATTGCTGTAATAGGTGGTATTATTGTAGCATTTCCTTATTTGTTTTGGGAGTTGTGGCTTTTTATAAAACCGGCACTTTCTGCAAAAGAAGTGAAATATTCCCGTGGGAGTATTTTATGGGTCTCATTGTGTTTCTTTTTAGGTGCTGCGTTTGGTTATTATTTACTGGCGCCATTTACTTTTAATTTTTTAGGAAGTTTCACACTCGGTACAACCGGTGCTTATATTTACCGGCCTACTTTAGATGATTATATTGACACACTTAACAACATTATTTTAGGCTGTGGTATTGCATTTGAACTCCCTGTGCTGGCTTATGTTTTGTGTAAGATTGGACTCATCACTGCTGAATTTTTGAAAAAATACCGCAAATATGCTTTCGTTGTAATTCTTATATTGGCAGCTGTAATTACGCCTTCTCCAGATTGGACAAGCCAGGTTATTGTTTCTATACCGCTGTTGCTTTTATACGAAATAAGTGTATTTATCTGTATAAAAATAGACAAGCAAAAAGCTAAAGAAGAAAAAGAATGGAGCTAAATGTAATTTGCTAAAGTGATCATTTGCTGATGTCCTGCTCCTATTCTTATCTAAAACAGTTTTTTTGAATAAAATAGAAATTCAGAAATAAATAAATAAACATCTCTTACTATATTATTGATTATAAATTTAAATTAAATGAATTTCGATCTTACAAAACCATTGGCAATTGGCAGCGACCATGCAGGATTTGAATACAAAGCGAAACTGGTAAATTATTTAAGAGATGAAAAAGGAATTGCCTTGCGGGATTTTGGTACCTACAGTGCAGGCTCCGTTGACTATCCCGACTTTGCACACCCTGTGGCTAATGCGGTAGAAAGCAAAGAATATGCCTGCGGTATTTTATTGTGTGGTAGTGCAAATGGAGTGGCTATATCTGCCAACAAACACCAGCATATACGGGCAGCTATTGCATGGGAAAACGAAATAGCATCGCTTGCACGCATGCACAACAATGCCAATATTCTTTGCATACCCGCAAGGTTTGTAACGCTGGAAGTTGCAAAACAAATGGTAGATACTTTTTTAGTTACGGCCTTTGAAGGTGGGAGGCATGCTCTCCGGGTTGATAAAATTGCAGTGGTACATAACCATGATGGCGATGATTGAAATATAAAAGGTCATTCTACTCATTAATATTTTTTATATAATTCCAATTTTTCCGTTCCTTTATTTTTATAAATTTCCAAAAATTAATCAATTTTAATGAAGAAATTATTCTTTTTACCACTTGCTGTGTTATGTAGTTATTCATTTGGACAGGTAGATATTTCTGCTAAATATGCAGAAAACATTACAGGGGCTCAATTGAAAAAACACCTTACTATTATTGCAGGCGATGAATTTGAGGGTAGAGAAACCGGCACTGAAGGTCAGCGCAAAGCTGCTGCTTACATTGAAACCCAGTTTGCTTTAATGGGTTTAAAAATACCGGGTGCGCTGAAAAGTTACCAGCAGTTTTATCCGCTTACACAAGATAGCATTGCAATGGTACCAAGCCTTTCTGTTAATGGTATGATAGCAGAAAATGGAAAGGATTTTTTAATACCTTTATCATCCAATGATAATGCAAAATTCAGATCTAACAAACTTGTATTTGCCGGTTACGGTATAGATGATGTGGCATACAACGATTATGCAAACATTAATGTAAAAGGAAAAGTGGTTGTAATTTTTTTAGGAGAGCCCAAAAAAGAGGGTAAGTATTTTATAGATGCAGCAGGAAAAACTTCTGCATGGACCTTTCCCGGTATTATTAAAAAATTGGATGCTGCAAAAGCAAGGGGTGCAGTAGGTGTTTTAATTGTAAACCCAAATGCCGAAACTTTCTCCAAACGTCTGGTAGATAATAATATGAGTGGTGGTATAAACTTTGAAAGTCTGCCATCAGGCAACCCAAGATCATTAAATTATGCCCTGCTTTCTCATGCATTTGCAAAAAGTATTTTTCCTGTTTTGTTTGATTCTGCTATTGTAAATGCAAAAGCAAAAAATACCTTTTCACCACAACCAACAGAAAAAACTACAAATATTTTATATGAGTTTAAAAAGCAACGCAATGTTATTAATGCAAGTAATGTAATTGGGATAATAGAGGGTACAGATAAGAAAGATGAGTATGTTTTTCTCACGGGGCATTACGACCACTTAGGCAAACGTGATGGTAAAATTTACTATGGTGCAGATGATGATGGTAGCGGCACATGTGGTGTAATAATTATGGCAGAAGCATTTGCAAAGGCAGCAGCAGATGGCCACAGACCAAGACGAACAATTGTATTTATGACAGTTAGTGGTGAAGAAAAAGGACTGTGGGGAAGTGAGTATTACAGCGATCATCCTATTTTTCCATTGGATAAAACATCTGTGGACCTTAATACAGATATGGTTGGTAGAATAGATACTGAAAGAAAAACCGACGACACTTTAAACTATGTTTATGTAGTGGGGCACGATAAATTAAGCAGCGAATTGCCTGTAATAAACGAAGCAGCTAATAATAAATATACCGGGCTGGTTTTAGACTATAAATACGATGATCCAAATGATCCTAACCGAATTTATTTTAGAAGCGACCATTACAATTTTGCACGAAAAGGCGTGCCTGTTTTGTTTTTTTATGACGGGATGCTAAAAGCAGATTACCATAAACCAACTGATACTGTTGATAAAATAAACTTTGAACTTTATGAACAAAGAGTCCGCATGATATTTCATACCGCATGGGAATTTGCCAACAGAAATGAAATGGCCAAAAGAGATAAACCGTTGCCCACCGCAACAAGGTAACCACGGAACGCATCTATTTTAGGTGCGTTTTTTTATTGACAATTTGCTCTAACTTTAAAAATGAAATTGTAAAATAAATTACTTGTTCAAAAAACTTTTAAGATCTGCCACCCATCTTTTTTACCCGCACTTATGCATTGGTTGTGGCAGCGATCTGTTGCCTCATACTTCGCTGCTTTGTTTGCGTTGTAGAAATGAGTTGCCACATACTTCTTTTGAAACTTACCCTAACAACCCCGTAGAAAGAATGTTTATAGGAAGAGTACCTATTGTTGCTGCAACGAGTGAATTTTATTTTTCAAAAGGTGATTTGGTGCAATACCTAATTCATGAATTAAAATACAAAGGCAACAAAGAAGCAGGTATTTATTTGAGCGAAATAATGGGAACGAATATGCTGCAGAGCAACCGTTTCAACAACATTGATTATTTAATTCCCCTACCCCTCTTTGCAGAAAAAGAATACAAGCGTGGTTTTAACCAGGCAGAAGTTGTTTGCAGGGGCATATCAAACAGCATGAATATTCCCGTGCTTGTAAAAAATATTGTACGCATTCGCTTTACAGAAACGCAAACAAAAAAGCACCGTACAGAAAGATGGGACAATGTAAATGAAAGTTTTAAAGTAACAGATTCAACTGTTTTAAAAGACAAACATATTTTGTTGGTAGATGATGTAATTACAACTGGTGCAACATTAGATGCATGTGCGCAGGTGATAAACAATATCGAAGGCATAAAAATAAGTATTGCAACACTGGCTACAGCAAGTAGATAATTTCATTGTAAATTTGTTTTAATGAAAAATTTTTTCCTCATTTTGATAGGTCTTACATTATCCTGCGGCGTTTTTACATCCTGCAAAAAAGATGGTTTTATAACAAGCAAAGATGCTCGGTTATCTACATCTGCAGACAGCTTAAAATTTGATACCGTTTTTACCGTGACCGGTTCTGTAACAAAATCATTTAAAATATTAAACAACAACGATCAAAAATTATTACTTTCTAAAATAAAACTAAGCAGCGGTTTATTATCTCCATATAAAATGAATGTAAATGGCCTTGCCACAGCCGAGGCAAATAATGTGGAAGTTGCAGGCAACGATAGTATTTATGTTTTTGTAACGGTTACGGTAAACCCAACAACGGCAAACCTTCCCTTTATTTTGAGCGACAGCATTGCGATAAATTACAACGGGCTCACAAAGTTTGTACAGCTGGAAGCTTTTGGGCAAAACGCTGTTTTTATTCGCAATGGGTTGGTAACGGGCAATGTTACTTTTACCAACACCTTACCTTATGTAATTTTAGGAGGTCTGCAAATTTCAAATGATGCATCATTAATAATTAATGCAGGTACAAAAATTTATTGCCATGCAGATGCGCCTATAATTGTTGACGGACAAATGGTTTGCAACGGAACCAAAACACAACCGATTATTTTTAGCGGCGATAGGCTAGACAATCCTTACAAAAACTTTCCAGCCTCATGGCCGGGTATTTATTTTAGAGGCACAAGTAAAAACAATTTATTACAATTTACTTATGTAAAAAATGCTTTTCAGGCAGTTGTTGTTCTGCAGCCTTCTGTAAATGTCAACCCCAAATTGATTTTAAAACAGTCCATTATTGATAATGCTTTTGATGTAGGGCTTCTCTGCAGCAGCAGCAATGTGGTGGCGGAAAATTGTTTGTTCAGTAATAACGGTAAAAATATTTTTGTTGAAAAGGGTGGGATTTATTTTTTTACCCATTGCACTATTGCAGCCTATTCAAATAATTTTGTTTTACACAAAAACCCAGCGGTATATTTTTCAGATGCAGATGCAGCAAATCAAACCGCTGCGCTTACTGCAACCATGCGTAACTGTATTATTTATGGCGATGCTGGTTTTATAGAAAATGACTTTCAAACTAAAAAAACAGGAGCCAACGGTTTTACAGTAAATATTGATCATTCCCTTTATCGTGCAACAACTGACCCTGCAAACACCTTGTTTACACAATCAATAAAAAACGTTAACCCCGCCTTTGACAGTATTGATGTCACACATCAGTTTTACGATTTTAGAATCACAAAAAACGCATTGGCGCCGGGTATTAATAAAGGTATTAACACTACGCTTTTAAAAGATCTCGATGATAAAAACCGTAATGTAGGAATACCGGATATGGGTGCGTACGAAAAACAGTAACTTAGTTTAGATGCATACCTTTAGAAAAAAAATATGATTAAATTAATAGCCGTAACCATTATATTAATGAGTTGCGCACAGGCACAAAACAATTCAACAAAGATAAATATGAGTACAAACGAAGTGGCAAAAGCCGCAAGCATTCATTCTTTTTCAGTAAAAGCATTGGATGGCAGCAGCATTAATTTTGCAGATTACAAAGGCAAAAAAATATTAATCGTAAATACAGCATCGGAATGTGGTTATACCCCACAATACAAAGCGCTACAGGAGTTGTACGAAAAGTATAAAACCAAGTTGGTAATCGTTGGTTTCCCTGCAAATAATTTTGGTGGGCAGGAGCCAGGCAGCAACACTGAGATAAAATCATTTTGTGAAAAAAATTATGGGGTTACTTTTCCTATGGCAGAAAAAATTTCAGTAAAAGGAAAAGACATAGCACCTATTTACAAATGGCTTACGAACAAAAGCGAAAACGGCGTGTTGGATGCTGAGATAAAATGGAATTTCAACAAATTTTTGTTGGATGAAAACGGGCATATTATTGCAAAATTTGACAGCAGCACAACACCGATGAGCGAGGATATAGTTGGGAAACTGTGAAAGCAAAAGTAGATACAAGACCTGAGACAAAAGATTAGACATCTAAAAAGCGATCGTAGTGTTATCTTTTGTCTTTCATCTTTTGTCTTGTGTCTCTTATATTGTGTCTAACATCTAACCTCTATTCAACACCATGCAATTCTCCCAAGTAATAGGCCAGCAAGCTCTGAAAGCACAACTCACCCACATGATCCAACAAAACAGGCTTAGCCATGCTTTGTTGTTTTTGGGTAAAGAGGGAAGTGGCGGCTTGCCTATGGCACTTGCGTTTGGACAATATATTACCTGCGAAAAAAATCCGCTGCAAGTCTTCCGTAAAAAAGTTACAGTTTCGGCAGTTAATATGTCCGGTGAAGAGACAGAGACTGAAGTTGAAGTTCCGTTTGTTGATGCCTGCGGCATATGCAGCGCATGTACAAAAGCTGCAAAAATGGTGCATCCTGATATTCATTATTGCTATCCCGTTATACCAAGCAAGTCAGGCGATAAACCGATCAGTACCGATTACATAACAGAGTGGCGAAGTTTCATCAACAGCAATCCATATGGCAATTCTTTCGACTGGCTTCAAAGTATAAATGCAGAAAATAAGCAGGGCAATATTACCTCAGAGGAATGTGGTGATATCATACATAAAATGAGTCTTAAAAGTTTTGAAAGTTCCTATAAAATTCTCATCATCTGGATGCCCGAGTTTCTCGGCAAAAACGGCAACAAACTATTAAAACTTATTGAAGAACCGCCGCTAGATACATTGTTTATTCTCGTAGCCGAAAACGATGCCAATGTATTGCCCACTATTTTATCCCGTACCCAACTAATAAAAATTCCGATATTGTATCCGCAGGATATTCAAACCGCATTAGAGCAAAGGGAAAGTATTGACCCTCAAAAAGCGCTGCAAATAGCAGCAACAGCCGAGGGTAATTACCACGAAGCATTGCAGCAACTGCAACATGCCGATGATGATTGGGAAGTGTTACTGAGAGGCTGGCTCAATGCTATTTTAAAAACTGGGCCCGTAGCGCAGGTAAAATGGATAGAAGAAGTTGCGAAACTTGGGCGTGAAAAACAAAAACAGTTTCTTAAATATTTTACGCATTTGCTTGAGCAGGCCATACGTTTAAAGGTTTCGGCGGACGGCTTAAACGAAAACACCGCAAATGCTTATGTAGATTTTGCCAACCGTATTAATAAAATTTGCGATGTCTCTCAACAGGAAGCTATAGCCGATGAACTGGATAAAGCTGCCTATTATATTGAACGCAATGCAAACGCAAAAATCCTCTTCCACGCCCTCACCATCAGGTTATATCATATTATTAGCAACAAATCATTAATTTTGATACAATAGGTAAAAATAAATTTTTCAAATTTGATTTTTGTTAGCCAAACAAAGAAGCATCTATTTGCAACTTCATTGGCGTCGCACATTTCATCTTTGATACTACTATTTAGCTTTTTCCACGTGGTATTTCAAATTCAAACCATCACAAAAAAATAGAAAAAATAAATAGTAGGATTTACTTGAATAACCAAGAACTAAAGCAAGGAATTAAATATATTTTAGGCTTAGCTTTCCGAAGCCGATATGTTTTATGAATAGTTTGCTTAATTGAGGCCACTATGTTTTTTCTCGGCTTGTCTCTTACTTATTCTTTTACCCAGATTCTATTTACTAACGATTTGTAAAATATACAAAATGGCTTGTGGAAGTTGCGGAACAGGAACACCCGGTGGTTGCCAAAGCAAAGGCAGTTGCAGCAGTGGAGCCTGCAACCGAATGAATGTACACGATTGGTTGGCAAACTTACCTTTTGCAGACCCCGAAAGCAGTTGTAGAATTGTTGAAGTAAGCTTTAACAATGGCAGCCGCAAAGATTATTTTAAAAATACCACCCTGCATTATTTTGAAAAAGGCGAAATGATTTCACTCGAAGGTGTGAATGGTTTTGATGTAGGTATGGTTAATCTTACCGGAGAATTGGTACGTCTTCAATTAAAGAAAAATAATATCGACGAAAAAAGTCCTGATATTAAAAAAATCCTACGCCTTGCAACAGAATCGGATCTGGTTAAAATGCAGGAAAGTAAAGCCAGAGAAGCACTGGTACTGATACGCAGCCGTGCAATGGCCCGCCAATTAAATTTAGATCTTAAAATGGCAGAGGTAGAAGTACAGGCCGATGGCAGAAAAGCAACCTTCTTTTACATTGCAGATGACAGAGTTGATTTTAGAGAACTGATAAAATTATACGCAGGCGAGTTTAAGGTAAAAGTAGAAATGCGCCAGATAGGTGCAAGACAGGAGGCAGGAAAAGTAGGCGGAATCGGCAGCTGCGGCAGAGAGCTTTGTTGCGCCACCTGGCTAACGGATTTTAAAAGTGTCAATACCAATGCAGCCCGCTATCAAAATTTAAGCATTAACCAAACGAAATTAAGCGGCCAGTGCGGTCGTTTAAAATGCTGTTTAAATTATGAGCTGGATACTTATATGGATGCGCTGCAATTTTTCCCTACTGATGCAGATACATTGGAAACCGCAAAAGGCCGTGCATTTTTAGTAAAGAAAGACATTTTTAAAAATTTAATGTGGTATGCACTTCCGGGTACTTCTGCTCATATTCCTTTAGCGCTGGATACAGTTAAAAAAATAAAAGCGCAAAATAAAGAGGGCATAAAACCCGAAGAGCTTGTGGCTGCAGAAATTGTTACAGGTAAGCCAAAAGAAGTAGAGCCGGAATATGCGGATATTGTTGGACAGATAAGCCTTAACAGTTTAGAAAAAACTACCCGCAAGCGCAGAGACAGAGAACGCAGCCAGCAACAAAACGAACAAAGACCTCCACAACAAAACCAACAGCAGCGAAATCGCCAGCCTCAGGGCAATAACGAGGGACAAAGGCCACAACAAAGAGCTAACAATAACCCCAGAGGCCCACAACAAAACCGGGAAGGAAGGCCACCGCAACAACAGCAAGATAACAGGCCACCACAGCAAAACCGTGAAGGCAGACCGCCACAAAACAGAAATCAAAATAACAACAACCGACCGCCACGGCCACAAGGCAACAGACCACAGCCAAACAGAGGCCCACAAGGACCACAAGAACCTAAAAAGGACGGGGAATAACAACGAAATATTTAAAAGTTCCGGTTTACCTCGGGACTTTTTTTATGCAACTAGTTTTGTACTTTTGAAACGAACAAAAGTTACAGACAAACCTTATAGGTTTTATACAAATATTAACCCTAATGTCCATCAGCATCAGCAATCTTTCTAAAAATTACGGCACACAAAAAGCAGTAAACAATATTTCTTTTAATGTAAATAAGGGTGAGATCGTAGGTTTTCTTGGGCCAAATGGTGCAGGCAAATCTACCACTATGAAAATGATTACCGGCTACCTTGATGCAGATGCGGGTAACATACAGGTATGTGGCATTGACGTTTCCAAAAGTAATATTGAAAGCAAAAAAAAGATTGGTTATTTGCCCGAAGCAAATCCGCTTTATTTTGAAATGTATGTGAGAGAATACCTAATGTTTACGGCAGGTGTACACCAGCTAAAAAATGCAAAAGAAAGAACGGAAGAAATAATTAAAACAGTTGGACTCACATTAGAAGCCAATAAAAAAATAGGGCAACTCAGCAAAGGTTACAAGCAGCGGGTGGGACTTGCTGCAGCGCTAATACACGAGCCCGAAGTGCTTATTTTAGATGAACCGACTTCAGGCCTGGATCCAAACCAGATCATAGAAATAAGAAATGTGATCAAAGCATTGGCAAAAGATAAGACCGTGCTTTTCTCATCACATATTTTACAGGAGGTAGAAGCAATATGCGACCGTGTCATCATCATCAACAATGGAAATATTGTAGCAGATGACAGTCTGCAAAACCTCCAGCTTGCAAAAGCAGGACAACAGTTTGTAACTGTAACTTTTCAGGAAAATATTAATATAAACGAGCTGCAAAATTTAGAAGCTGCTTTGGATATTTTTGCAAGCGGCAAAAGCTTTCGTATACAAACAAATGATGCAGACAACCTTCGCAAACAAATATTGAAACTGAGCATCGATAAAAATTTAAACATCGTTTCGCTGCAAAACCAAAGCATTAGTTTGGAAGATGTTTTTAGAAATTTAACTGCTTCTGTTTAGTCACCAATATTTTGAACAAACGGAAACCAAATTTTATTTATAAATTTGAAATATTAAGAAGCGAATAAACATCTTCAAAACTTTCACCTTCAAAACTTATTAAACAGCAATGAGCTACATCGCATCCATTTATGCCCGCCAAATTTTAGACAGTCGTGGTAACCCTACAGTAGAGGTAGATATTCTTACAGAAAATGAAAAGCTGGGGCGTGCAGCAGTACCAAGTGGCGCAAGCACAGGCATACATGAGGCTGTTGAATTACGTGATAATAAAAAAAATTACTATGGTGGTAAATCTGTTTTAAAAGCCGTAAACAATGTTAATACCGTTTTAGCAGAAACACTTATTGGTTGGGACGTGGCAGATCAAACCGGCATTGATGCCATGATGATTGAGTTGGATGGCACTGCTAACAAAAGTAACCTTGGTGCCAATGCCATACTTGCTGTAAGCCTTGCAGTTGCGAAAGCTGCAGCCCTGGAAGCCAACCTTCCACTGTACAGATATATTGGTGGCACGAATGCAAAAATTCTGCCTATACCAATGATGAACATTTTAAACGGTGGAGCGCATGCAGATAACAAAATAGATTTTCAAGAATTTATGGTAATGCCGGTAGGTGCAAAAACTTTTAGTGAAGGTTTGCAATGGGGTGTGGAAATTTTTCATGCACTTAAAATTGTATTAAAGAAGAAAGGCTACAGTACAAATGTGGGCGACGAGGGTGGTTTTGCACCAAACATACAAAGCAACGAAGAGGCAATAGAAACAGTATTGGAAGCCATACAGGCAGCAGGTTATAAAACCGGCAGCCAGATTGGAATTGCTATGGATGCAGCAAATAGCGAACTGTGGAATGCAAAGGAAAAAAAGTACATATTTCATAAAAGTGATGGAAAGAAAATGACGAGCGAGCAACTGGTTAAATACTGGGAAAGCTGGGTGAAACAATATCCGATTATTTCTATTGAAGACGGTATGGCAGAAGATGACTGGAAAGGATGGAAAATGATGACAGAAGCATTGGGTAAAAAATGCCAGATTGTTGGCGATGATCTTTTTGTAACAAACGTGGAGCGTTTAGCAAGAGGAATAAAGGAAGATATAGCAAATGCGCTTTTGGTAAAAGTAAACCAGATTGGTACACTTACTGAAACAATAAATGCAGTAAGTATGGCGCAACAGGCTGGCTACAATACTATTATGAGCCACCGCAGCGGCGAAACAGAGGACAGCACCATTGCAGACCTTGCAGTTGCGCTTAATTGCGGACAAATTAAAACAGGTTCTGCAAGCCGCAGCGATCGTATGGCTAAATACAACCAGCTGCTTAGAATTGAAGAAATATTGGCTGATAGCGGGCAGTACCCTGCAGGCAAAATAAAATTTGGTAAATAATCATTAATTTAACAGCATGAAATTCATTAATCCGTTTTTAAATGTCTTAAAAAACAAATACTTTATTGCAGGTGTTGGATTTTTGGTATGGATGATGTTTTTCGATCCCAAAGACTGGGGGCTCATTTCATCCCGAAACAATAAATTGAAAGAATTGAAATTAAGCGAGCAACATTTAACCCTATTAATAAAAGATACAAAAAAAGAATTATCGCTCTTAAAGACTGACGCCGCTTCAATTGAAAAATATGCACGTGAAAAGTTTTTCATGAAAAAAGACAATGAAGACTTATTTATAGTCAAAACACTACAATAATTTTTATCTTCATACAATATGTTTATTATGTTTGCGTTATTAATAGGTATAGAGACTTTTTTAACCAATTAAATGATTTTATGGTGAATATCACGCAGGACGATCTTCTCAACTATTTGTACGGAGAAGGCTCTGCAGACAAGATAGAATACATACAACAACTATTAGAAACAGATGTAGATTTGCAGGAGAGATTTGAGGTTTTAAAAGCTGCAAAATTACGTCTCGATCAAATAAAACTAATATCCCCGAACAGCAGATCGGTGGATAATATACTTAATTATGCAGAACGAGGAATTGTAGAATTACATTCCAACGATTAAAAAGAATTGTTATATAATTTTATGGCCCGTACTTTAAACTGCGGGCGTCTTTATGAAAATAGGCGACCGATATAAATTTCTTATTGCATATTTTTTAGAGCATTCGCCTGAGGCCGAAACAGAACTTGTTTACAACGATCCTTTTCAGTTGTTGGTGGCTGTTATTTTATCTGCACAATGCACTGATAAAAGGGTGAACATGACTACACCGTTTATTTTTGAAAAATATCCGGATGCTATAACAATGAGCCGCGCAAACGTTGAAGAGCTTTTTACGCTAATAAAAAGTATATCGTACCCTAACAACAAAGCAAAGCATTTGGCAGGTATGAGTAAACTACTGGTTGAGAAATATAACGGAGTGGTACCGATGACGGTAGAACAACTTGTTGAACTGCCGGGGGTAGGAAGAAAAACCGCCAATGTGGTAACTTCTGTTATTGATTTACAACCTAACATGGCCGTTGATACGCATGTTTTTAGGGTGAGTGCCAGAATTGGTTTAACGGTAGGTGCAAAAACACCTGTGGCTACAGAAAGGCAGTTAATCAGGCACCTGCCAAAAGAATATGTTTACCGTGCACACCATTGGTTAATATTACATGGGCGATACACTTGTGTAGCAAGAAAACCAAAATGTACAAGCTGTGGTTTGAAGCCCGTATGTAAATTTTATACGAGATATGCATTTGAGTTTTCAAAAAGTCATGGATAATACATTAATTTGTGAAATTATAAAAATAGAAAATATCTACAATAAATAACTAAATGAAGAACAAATTTTTAACTATAGGTTTAATTGTTGTTTTTTTGATTGGTTCAAAAAATACGGATGCTCAGTACTATTTCTTTGATGGTGAATATTATGATAACCCTATTTTATATGAAGCAGGTATATCTTTAAATGCCATGAATTGCCTTACTGATTTGGGTGGTCATAAAGGGTTAGGGACCAAATTTTTGAAAGATTTAAACACAGGCAAAACTCATTTAAGCGGTGGTGTATTTTTTAGTGTGGCGTATAAAAACACAGTAGCATTAAGGCTGGAAGGTACTTATGGTCAGATTTCAGCCAATGACAATGTTTTGGTGGGTATTACAGATATTGCCAGAGAGCGCTTTAACAGGAATCTTAATTTTAGAAGTTATATTATTGATGTAACTGCCATGCTGGAAATACATCCAATGTACGTTTTTATTGATTGGCTTGCTAAAGAAACTACTCCTCCCCGCACTTCTCCTTACATTCTTGGGGGTATTGGTTATTTTTCTTTTAATCCCCAAACAAAGCAAGGCAATAGGTACATTGATTTGCAGCCACTGAGTACAGAGGGGCAGGGCTTTGCAGAATACCCTGACAGGCATGTTTACAAATTAAATCAGATAAATATTCCTGTTGGCGCAGGTCTAAAATATGAATTGTCTCCGTTAATTAACTTAAGAGCAGAGGTAGTTTATCGCAATACATTTACTGATTATCTTGATGACACTAGTACAACATACATTGATCCGGCTTTATTTGATAAATATTTTGGCGTAGGCTCCCAAAAGGCAATTAATGCAAGAGCATTGTATGACCAGCAGCTGGAAAAACATGGCGGTATCGATGGAAGAAGGGGCAACCCAAAAAACACAGATGCTTATTTTACTGCCAATCTAAAAATAAGCGTAATTATTGGCCGAGAAAGACTGAGAAGATAGATCTTTACATACTTTGTAAAACAAAAGAGAATGATTTTTACGGATCATTCTCTTTTTGTTTAATTACAAGTTAAATATTACAAAACAGAAACCGCATTTACATTTTCCTGTTCTTCTTATCATCTGCTTCTTTTTTAGTTTCATCATCATCCAATCCCTTTCTCACTCCCTGCACAAGCGACGATATCGGCCCTTTCATTTTGTCTTGTGGATCAGGAGTATGCAACGTTTCAGGCTCAGGTTTTACCGCTGCATCTGCGTTTTGGCCTGTTGTTGGTTCCTTCTCTTTTTTGTGGTCTGTCATGATATTTTTTTTGTAGATAAATAAAACACAAAGCAAATCTTTAGCCACAAAATACCGGCAACAACGGCATCAATATACTGCTATTCTACTGAAACATGCTGTTTGATGTAATCTTTTACTGTGCTAAAAACTGCTTCTTTTTTTAAGTCATCAATCAGCATATTGAGCCTTTCTGTTAAGGCAATGCCTGATAATCTTTTTATATAAAAGGGCAGCTTAAATATACTTATATCGGTAAACTCCCACGGGTGAAAATACAGCGACAAATAACCATCTCTCTGCAAAGTTTGCATGGCAAGTTTACTAAACAATTTATAAGGAAAGTTTTTAAAACTAAGCCAGAACAAAGGAATACGCAGGTTGGGCGTAACAGAACCCGGTAGTCTTAATAAATTTTTTTCCCTGTAAAAAGTTCTTGACAAATGAAGGTTATTATAACGACCCGGTAAAATTGTTGGGTTAATAGATGCATCGTATGAGTAGCCTGCATTTTTTAGGTCAGACATATCTACCGGTTTCATGCGGGGCATTCTAAATCCCTCTACCTGCTCACCGGTTATATTCTGCAACAGCAATTTTGATTCCAGCAGATCAGCCGTTTTAAATGTAGAATGAAAAAGTGAATGGGAAGCAATTTCATGTTTGGCAGATAATTCCTTTATAGCCTCGGGGAAAGTTTGGGCAAAAGAACCGGTAGTAAAAAGCGTACATGCAATTGCATGCTCATATAATACAGTGGTAATTACATTGAGCCCTGTTTTACCAATTTCCATTTGCCTGCTCAAAGCTATTTCTTCTTTAAACTCGAGTGGCAGGTCAAATTCTTCGACATCAAATGTCAATAATATCGTTGGTTGTTTAAGCGGCATGTAACAACGCTTTACTTTTTCTTTTACGAACAAGATCAACTTCTAAAAACTTTTTACTGTACAATTGCACACTTAGCACAATCCATATAACCAGACAAGGCAAAGCTTTTAAAGAATAGGGTCTAACAAAATGTGTGCGCACATAAGGCGTAAAAATATCTGAATAAGAAAAACAGGTTAACACAAGTGCAAAAATAAAAAGCGCATTATTTATTTTGTTTGGCGGCTGCATAAGGTACCAGACACAAACCATCGGGAAAGCAATAATGTAGGTGGGAGATTCTGAACTCGTATTAAATATAACAACAGCAATGCATACGGAGCAGAGTATGTAAAGTTTAAATCGGAGGTCTTTATAATAATCAACATGCATAAACTGAAAAGCAAACATAACTGCAGCACATAGGAGTACCCAAACAGTTTTAAAATTGGGTAGGTTAAAAATACGCTTTATCATGCCCATTACACTTATATCCTGCAGGTCGTTGTGTATATCCATCCTAATGTTTTTGGCTGCCTTTTCTGCAACAGCATTGTACCAGTCCACATAAGAATGTATAACAAAATAAGGCCCTGAAATCAGCATGGGTAATAAAAAGAAAACAACTGACCACACTACTGCCCAGGCTGCGAATGAGCTTTTTTTCTCGTTAAATAAAAAGAATGCAAAGCCAACAATGCCGTATAGTTTTATAAAAGTGGCAAGTAAAATAAAGAGAAGCGCCCATCCGTTTTTTCCCTTTTCGGCGTATACAAATCCCAATATAAGCAGGGCAAGTATAAAAGGATTTATCTGGCTCCAGGCAGTGTTGTTCAACATTTCGTTACAGCTAAAAATCAGTACCGCATTTTGCCATTGTTTTTGAATGGGGAGTTTTCTTATGGCAAAATAAAGTATCCATGCATTAAACAGACTCCATAAAATAAAACCGAGTTGAACAGGCAGCAATGCAAAAGGCGCAATGACAAAACTAAATATTGGGCCGTATAAATTTACATCAGCATATTCTAAAGGATATTCGTTGTACAGGTTTAAATGATGTATGCTGTGGTAAAAAACGCTTCTAAAAATAATAAAATTATTAATGTGGTTGTCCTTTACCAGTGTGTGTATAATACTGATGACGGGAAGCCCAAACCAGAGCAAAATGGCAAGGCTGCGATCGTATATGAAATCTCCGGATAATATCCACTGCCTTACCTGTTTGAATCTTATTGATAGCTCCATTAAATCAGCGCTTTAATCTCATTTACAATGTATCGGGGCCTTTGTTTTGTTTGCATAAATATCTTACCCAAATACAAACCAATAATACCCAGCACTGTTAGTTGTACCCCGCCAAAAAAAGCAATTGTAGCAATAACAGATGCCCAGCCTGAAATAGCTTTTCCGGCATATAAACTGTAAAGCACATACGGCAGGTATAAAATTGAAATAAATGATGTAAAAAAACCTACATAAATCGCCATGGTGAGCGGCTTTGTACTAAACGAAGTAATGTTGTGAAGAGCAATTTTTACAAGTGCTTTGGTAGGATATTTTGTTTCGCCGTTTAACCTTGCTTCCACTTTATATGGTATACCGACTTGTTTAAAACCAACCCATTTAAAAAGTCCCCTAAAAAAAGGCGCATCTTCCTTCATTTCACTTATTACAGCAAGTACTTTTTTATCTATAAGTTTAAAATCAGCAATACCATTTTCTAGTTCAACATCTGCCAGTTTCGACATTACCCAGTAAAACATTTTCGAACTGGTCTTGGCGAAATAGGACACATGCCCATTGCTTTTTTCCCTGTAAGTATAAACAACATCATTGCCGGCTTGCCAGTGTTGAATAAGGGTCGGTATCAAGGATGGCGGGTGCTGCAAATCTGCATCTATAGTAATGACTGCATCAACATCTGCAGGTATATGTTGAAAACCTGCAAGCAGGGCGGCTTCCTTACCAAAGTTTTTTGAGAAACTAATATAACCCACCCGTGCATCCACAGTTGCAAGTTGTTGTATAACATGAAGCGTTCTATCTTTGCTTCCATCATCAACAAAAAGTATTTTGTATTGGGCATTTACCACTTCTTCAAAAACTTTGCTGATAGCTTCGTTGATGGCTATTGCATTTTTTTCCTCATTATACAAAGGTATAAGTACAACAATCGTAAAGGGTTTGTTAGTACCTGCGTTCAAGGTGTGCATTTTGAGTTAATAATGATAAATGAAGGTATAATATTTTAATTAATATTGCCCGCAAGCTCACTAGCAAATCATTTCGTTTGCTATAATTTCAAAATTTCTTACAAAAAAAATAACCCTTCTGCATTAATCTATTCTCAATAAACGTATGTCGGTGGTTTTCTTTTATAACCAGCTCCTTCACAAATTTCAGACTGATTGATTTTTCATCCCCTTTTGACCTGATTACAAAAACAATCATTCAGCTATCAACCATGTATTTACTTTCTAAATTAACGTATTTCAGTAAATGCCGACCACAGAAATTCTTTATACACATCCTTGTAAATTCTTTATTTATATGCTAAAGACTGTGAGTTTAAAAAATGGGATGAAAATTTAAGAATGTAAAACATGTATAATTGTCATTTCACAAGAGTATTCTGCATTTAGTAACTATGTAATCAAACAACAAATGCGGCCCATTTTCACAAAAAATTCCCTCACATACCATTTCAAAAATTAAAATAGAAGTACAATTCTAATAGTTTCGAGTATAAATACGCTTTTTACCGTATTTTTTTTATATTTTTTCTACGTAGTTATACGATTGAAATACAATTACATATAACAAAACCTTTAGATTATTCTGAGTTTTTACGTAGTATCTCAACGTAAAATGAACTAAAACACAAAATATTGCGTTTACTTTGTAAGATAGATTCTAACGTATACTCGAAGGTTGCCTGAGTGATACCTAGAAATTTTGTTACCATTATGAAAGTTCAAAAAACTAAAATTATGAAAGCAATTATACGCTTTTGTAAAGAATTGTCTTCAAGACAAGCTGCCAAAACAACAACAGCAATATTTTTAATTGCATTAAGTCTAGCTTTTACTCCTGTAGTTGCCCAAACAACTATTACATGGATTGGTGCAGGTACTTATACGGGAACCAATACTTCAATAGGACAAGATTTTGATAACTTTATAAATTGGGACCTTAAAAGATTGCCAACATCTACAGACAGTGTGGTAATACCTTTCACAAATGCTGGTACAATAAACCTTAGTAGAAACGATACAATAGGGAAACTGAGTGTCTATATACTTCATGACAATTTAAATAGCCTAAACAACAACAACAATCCGGTTTATTTAAATGTAGGAATCTACTCCTTGACCGTTAAAGGCACAACCATTATTGATGTACAGGACGATCAGCCACATAACTCAATAAATTTGGGTGTAATCGATGCCTCCTCTTCCGGCACCATTGATTTTATGGGAGATGTTGTAGTAGGTTCTACCAATGTTAGATATGGTGCGGGTTTTATGGGTAACCCAAACAGTACCATTATTTGCCGCGGTAATTTAACCCTTAATGTAAAAGCACACGTAGAAAAAGGGTATGAGCCGGGTACTTTGTTGTTTGATGGCACAGGAACACAAAACTTCATTTTTAATAACACTCTATATTGTAGTTTTAACAATGTGGTTATAGGTAAAAACAACAACCCTAAAGTAATAATGGGTGGCACTACTACGCCTGACAATATTTTAGGTAATCTTACCATTAACGGCAGTGCAATATTGGATCTTAACACACGTCAGTTAAATAGAAGCTCAGTAGGTGGCAGCCTCTTTTTAACAAATACGGCTACATTGAGGGCAGCAGGCTTATCAAGCACTTCAAACTATGGTTTAATAGTGGGCAGTAATTTCCCATCAGGCTTTACCAATGTAGTATTAGATTCTACAAGCACCGTAGAGTTATACGGCGCAACACAAGCTATCCCCGGTGCGGCACAACTTATTAAAGGTTATGGTAATTTAACGCTTATAAACAGTACCAAAACACCAAGCAGCAGTTTCGCAATGTATAGAAACTTAATCATAGCTCCCTTTACCACAATGGCCTTGGGCAATTTTGATGATACACTTAAATCAAACAGCCAAACAACGGCTTATGTATCTGCAGTGCCAACTTCTGCAGCAATTAATTATGGCACAGGAGGCTTTGTTGTGGAGCGCTATTTAGCTGCTTACAAATCATGGCGTTTGCTTGCAACACCAATTGATACTGCTACATCGCCTACTATTTCCGCTGCCTGGCGGGAAGGTAATTCTGCATTTAGTTCAACAGGTTATGGTACGCAAATTACAGGACCACAGGGTCCATCTACAGCATCTAGCAGTGCAGGACTCGATATTTATACACAAAGAGGATCTTTAAAAAGTTATATACCGGCACTTAATAATTATGTAGAAGTTTCAAATGCAAACACTACAAAAATTGCAAACACTGCCGGTTATTATGTATTTGTAAGGGGCGATAGAGGGGTGGCAATTTCTGGTACGACAGGTGCAACCAACCTTCGTATAAAAGGGAGAATTCGAACAGGAGACCAATCCTTTACAGTTCCAGTCAACAAATTTGCGTCAGTAGGTAATCCTTTCCCATCAAAAATAGATTTTAGGACGATCCGTAACGGCCAAATTTCGCCTTCATATTATGTATGGAACCCTAGCGGTACGGGTTTAGGCACTTACAATGTAGGTAAGTATCAGGTATATGTAGATTATGGCGATGGCAATTATCGGCTTGGTGGCTCATCAGGTCCTATTCGCAACTACATTGAGAGTGGTCAGGCTGTATTCATCCAATCAGTAACAGGAGGTACAATAACCATTAAAGAATCAGATAAGTTTGGTGGCAGCAGCCTTGTAAGTCGTGGTACAGGAACTCAAAGACAAGGCGTTAATACTGCTAATTTAGATATTAGTTTAATGACCACAGACGCAAATGGCGATGAAGTATTGGCAGATGCTGCTGTAATGAGTTTTGATGCTGCTTATAGTAATGAAATCGATAATATGGATGTAAGAAAGATATTAAATGCATCTGAAAACCTTTCTATTAAAAAAAAAGGTACTAATCTTGTCTTCGAAAGTAGGAAAGGATTAAAGGCTACTGATACCATCTTCTTAAATTTAAGTAATTCAAGAATCAGCAATTATCGTTTTAATATAGACCCTTCCAACCTGGTTTACCCAACATTAAAAGCCTTTATAACAGATAGATTTTTGCAAACCGAAACAGAGGTAAGTTTTACAGAGGTTACAGATTATGATTTCACCACTACTGCAGATGCTGCAAGCAGGGCTGAAGGCAGATTTATGATCGTGTTCAAGTCCATTTCACCTGCAGTATTTACAGAAGTGAAAGTAAACAGACAGGACGATAATTCGGTTTCAGTAACCTGGTATATGGCCAATGAGAACAATATTAATTATTATGAAATTGAAAGAAGTAAAGATGGCATAAACTTTACCACCATCAATAAGCAATTACCTACTGCCAACAACATGGGCAACCCTTATTATAATTATGAAGATGCAACTGCACCAACTGAAATGGTCTGGTATAGAATAAAATCAAATACAATTACTCAAACCGCACAATACAGCGATAAATCATATGCTAAAGCAGTTGATGTAAGTACAAAACATGGTGTAAGTATTTACCCTAATCCTGTAACAGATGGCAATATCAACCTTTACTTCGATAATAAAAAGGTAGGTACATACAACATAACAGTTGTAAACAATGCGGGCACTGTAATTAAAACAACCACTGTTATTGTATTAAATAATAAATCGGCTAAACAAATAAAAATGAATGAGGCTGCTGCCGGTACATACCGTGTAACAGTAAAAGATGCACAGAACAACACGGTATCAATACCATTTGTGATACTATAAAATAGCTGTGATAAAGAATTGTCATCAAAAGCCGGGCATACTAGAACTGCCGGGCTTTTGTAATCTTTACCCTTACCGATTGCCCGTCACCAACGCCCCTTGACAACTGCCCCTTCCTCGAGGCGCCTTCCCATTTACCACTCCCTACAAAACCTGCACAATTAAAAACTTTAAGTAATGGGTGTTTTCCTGCCCGCTTATAATTGGATGGTCGGCCGATTGGGCGTTGAATACAACCTGTCGTATCCTTTTTTTTGCATCTTTTGCAGCCATAAGTATTATATCGTAGAATAAAGCAGGCTGCACCAGATTTGTACAGCTGGAAGTAACTAAAAAGCCACCAGGTTTTACCAGTTTCATACCTCTCAAATTAATTTCTTTGTAACCCGCAACAGCCTTTTCAATATTGCTGCGGCTTTTTGCAAATGAAGGCGGGTCGAGCATTACAACATCCCAACGCTTTTCTTCTTTTGACATCGTTTTTAAAACATCAAAAGCATTTACACATTGAAAACTGCAAATATTTTCTAATCCATTTAGAGCCGCATTTTTGTTACACATATCAATGGCAGACTGCGAAATATCCAAACCCAAAACAGACTTTGCACCGAAATGTGCAGCGCTGATTTCAAAAGAACCTGTATAACAAAATGCACCAAGCACATCGGCATCTTTTACGATATTGCGAATGGCAAACCGATTATCCTGTTGATCTAAAAAGTAACCTGTTTTTTGTCCATTGGCAATATCAATATGCATTTTAATACCGGGTGTTTTATCATCAAAAGATTTTTCATTGATGATGATATCGGTATCAAACTCAGGGGAAAGAAATCCCTTGTGTTGCGCCATGCCTTCAAGCTCTCTAACGGGCACATCGTTGCGTTCGTAGATACCTTTTGGTGTAAAAATCTCGTTCAATGCTTTAACGATGGAAGGCTTCCATACATCAATACCCAAGGCAAGCGTTTGTATTACAAAATAGTCGTTAAACTTGTCAATAATCAACTGTGGAATATCATCTGCCTCACCAAAAATAAGTCTGCAGTTTTCTGCGTACCCAATTTTTTGGCGATATGCCCATGCTTCCTTTATTTTTTTATAAAAAAAAGCATCATTGATGATTTCAGTTTTATCCCGGGTTAGCAACCGTATTGAAATTTGCGATTGTGGGTTGTAATATCCTCTACCAATAAATATTTTATCAAACGTGTACACATCTACAATTTCCCCCGGCGCTGCAGCCGTATCTTTTTCTTTGCCGGTGTTTACTTCATTAGCAAATATCCATGGATGGCCGCTTTCTACCCTGCGACTAATATTTTTATTGAGCACAATACTTTTCATTTGGCAAAAATAACCTTTTGAAAATTAGTGCGTGCCTGCACAAAGAACAGCTGAATAACTATTTTTAACTAATAGAACCATTAAATTGCTGTATTACTAAAACAGTATTATATTAATGGAAAAATTATTAAATCAGGTGAAGAAACTGGAAATGCATATTCCAGATTATGTAAAACAACAATCAACAGTTTCTACCGCAAATGTGGGTTGGCATATAGAACACAGTCTGATGGTATTTATAATAATAATTACTGCTGTGGAAAATTCAGATCCAGCAATTTATAAAAGTACTTTTAACTTGAATAAATTGCTTGTTTACACGTTTAATAAAATACCAAGAGGTAAGGCCAAAGCTCCCAAAATAGTGCAGCCACTCGGTGAAATGATACCAGAAAATTTGATAACACAGGTTGAAAAAGCTTTCGTAAAAATAAAGTCCTTGGCTAACCTGCAAAAACACCATCATTTTGAGCACCCTTATTTTGGGAGTTTGAACCTAAAAGAAACCATTAAATTTTTAACCATACACACAAAGCACCATCTTAACATTATAGATGATATAATGAAAGTGAAAGCTGGATAAGTTATTGTAATTTTTTACATGACTTGATGAAATTAATTTTTATAAATAAACGACCCAACTTTGGGCTATATAATATTTCAATCGGTCATAAATTATTTTTTTAAATAATATTGAAAATGAGATAATAAACGTTGTATCTTCATTTTCATTAACGCTATGTTGAAAACAAAACCACGTCAAACCAAAGGTAACCGTACAGATGCTGATATAAGCCACAGCATTCGTAACACTATATTTACAATAACTACATTACCGCCTTCCTTTTAAAGTTTTAAAAAGATTTTTTCTAACCATAAAACTTTAAAAAATGAAAATTATAAAAACACTTTTTATATTATTTGCATTGTGCTGTGTATTTGCCACCTGCAAAAAAGAAGACAACCCTGTTACAGAAAATTTATATTTTAAGTGCAAATTAAATGGGCAAGATTATATACCAAGTAATTGTGCTAATTGTTTACAATGCGAAATATTGCATGATACTACTTTTATATTAGGAGGCAATACTGGTTTTCAAACCTTGGGTATAGGGATAAATGACGGTCAAGGAATTAAAGTAATTTCTTATACTCTAAATGAAGTCATAGGAAGAAGAGGAGATTATAAATCATCTACCATAGCTAACGACCGATACTTTACAGATGCTTCTCATGTTGGGCTTTTAACGATATCCTCATTAGATAAAACTAAAAAAATAATAACGGGTACTTTTAGTTTTACGGCTTATAACGCTATACAAAACAACACCGTAAATATTACGGAAGGTAGTTTTCGCCTGAAATATACTGATTACTAAAAACTAAAAACACACATTTTTATGAAACATACAAATGCTATAAGGCAATCTTTTGCCTTTACAATAATCTTTTGCTTTCTTTTTTCTGTACATGCAATAAGCCAAACCGTATGGGATACACTTCCATGGAAGCAGCATGCAGATTACCAATTGCAAAATTTAAATAAAACACTTATCCCTACAGGAATTTTATATGACCGTGTTTTCCCTTTTGCTAATGCGGATGAATATACCGGCCTACCCGCTTATACTAATATAGATACTACAAGTGATGGGCATTTTGCTCAGGCTTATTATGAAATGTACAACAGCGCTTATAATAATACCTCATGGCTGGCTCCTGATAGTTTGGACAATAAAATGAAAAGCGATGGTTTTGGTACAGTCCCTATTGGTATTATGCTGTACAAATTCAATAGCGTAGATACCAATGCACTGCAAGATCACCTGCTGGATACTTTGGCAAACGGACAATTTACAGATGTTCCAGCACCGCCTCGGAGCCCATATTTCACCAATACAAGTTTCCTTGCCAGCCCGCTTTTAGCAGAGGGTGAAGTGCTGGAAGCAGGACAGCAAACATTTTATATAGACCCATCTTTTTTTCTAACAAATACCGCTGGTACCATGCAACAAATAAGGGTAGATTTTGGGGATGGACAGGGCGAATGGATAGTAAATAATCCATATAATACAACAAGTTTAAGGGGAGGTGTGGGGAGGTTTATCACAAAAAACATTTTCGGCAGAATATTAATTGGCAGGATAATAGTTGTATTTATTGATATTTTAGGGCAATCCGTTACCTACGGTAACCCTTTTAAAATCACTATTAAAAACGATAAAGTATATGCACCGCTTACTGATTGTAAAGGCGGCGGACAAAAATGGGTGATAGAATCGCCGGCGAGCAGGCTGGCGCCCATAAATGCACAATATGGTAACCCTGTTTTAAATTATACAAAAAAATTAAATGTGCCATGCCCGGCAGGCTCGCCTACGGGGAGCCAATGCATTGAAACACGCCAAGTAAAAGATACTGCTTACTTTTATTTTGCCGGTAATGGTACTAGTTGTGATAAAACTGTGTTGCGTAAACCGGTCATTTTTATAGACGGTTTTGATCCCACAAATAGTCGAGGTGTTCAACAGATTTATGAAAACTATATTAATAAAAGGGTGACAAGAAATGGAGATCCCAACACATTGTTCGGCGATTATATTCTTAATGAAGGTTACGATTTTGTGATATTAGATTTTAAACATGGCAATGATTTACTGGAGCGCAACGCTATGACCCTTGTGAGTCTTATAGAACAGTTAAACCAGACTTATAGTAATACAATGCAACAAGGTATCACCCTTATCGGTCCAAGTATGGGTTCTCTTATAGCACAATACGCACTCGCATACATGGAGCATAATAATATACCACACAATATAAAAACATATATCTCTTTTGATGGGTGCCACCAAGGAGCAAACGTACCGATTGGGCTCCAGAACTATATAGAATATTTTACAAAGCGTGGTATTTTTAAAAATAATAAAAGCATAAGGGAAGGATTATATAACGGTTTGGCTGCAAGGCAAATGCTGGCTCATCATACCTCAGCAAATTCAGAATCGCCTGCACCGGATGCTTTACGAAATATATTTTTGCAGAATTTGGCAACAGTTGGCAATTATCCTCAATTATGTAGAAAAGTAGCGCTTATAAACGGTACAAACGCAGGAACTATAAACGCAGATCACCCTAACCCAAGCGAACTTATGTTGCGTATTTCCACAAAGAGAAAAGGCTGGAAAAGTTTATGGGGGGCCTGCAACGATAAAATATGCATGAAGCTGGATTGGAATTGTTTTACTACCCCAAATACATCAAGGGCGAAAGTAACCGATAACTGGACAGTAGAACCTTTGTTTAATTTATTGTTTTGGGTGCCTTTGGGAAAAGTAAATACATACGCTCAACCAGCTTGGGGTAACAGTGCTCAGGATAATGCCCCTGGGGGAACTTTCGGTCGTATTTTTGGAACATTACCGGGTGATGTAATTGAAAGCAAATTCAGTTTTCTTTTAAAAGAAGCTATGTATTTACTAACAGGCTCTAAGAGAACAGAATTTTATCAAAAGATCAATCAGTTTACAATGATGCCAAGCTACAGTGCGGCAGATCTTAGATTTCCTCAAAAGAACTTATATATGAAATGGGATGATCAATACCTATGCGGTAAAACACCCTTTGACTATATCTATGCTCCCCCTGCAAATGAACAACATGTTACTGTTTCGGCGGCGGGTTCCCAATATTTTGAAAATGAAATAAAATGTGCAGTTGGTACTTTACCTGTATTTATTCGGAATGAAATTGTAGGCGTTCCTAATTTTTGTAATTCATCAACGTATTCATTAGAAAGTTGCAAGCCTTTTGCTCCAAGCGCTATAAGTTGGACTGCAACACCAAGTGGTATAGTATCAATTGTTAACAATGGCAATTCGGCAATTCTAACTAGATTATCGGGTGGTGTAGTTACATTAAATGCAACAAGTGCCTCAAGCTGTGGTAATAATTTTAATTTTAGTAAGCAAATAACTGTTGGGCCACCTCTGCCTATAACAAATATACAGACAGCTTATACAATGTTTAAATGTAATGTTGTAAAATATATTTTTACAGTCATAGGTGCTCAAGGCGCAACAAACTACAAGTGGTATTATAGAAATATAACTCAGGGTACTCCTTTTGAGTTATTTAAAAATTCCTCTGCAAATTTTGCAAACTCTCCTGTTAATGATGGTAGTTGTGATCAAATTGAAATTAGAATAGATGCAACAAATGAATGCAGTGTAACACCTGAACAATATTTATTTATGTCAGACTTATGCCCACCCTTTACAGACGGTAGTTGCAGCAGCGGTAGAATGCTATCGGCATCTCCCAATCCATCAATTAGTAACATACAGTTACAGCTTATTGATGAACCCAATGTTAAACCGGCAAACTCTCAACCAAAAAAAATAATGCAAATTAGAATTGTCGACAAAATGGGGCAAATAAAAAGAACAATAAATGGGAATCAACTTGCCAAAATGATAATAAACTTATCAGGATTACCAACAGATATTTATACAATTTTAGTATTTGATGGCCGAGAATGGATGAGTAAACAAGTAAATAAAAATTAAATTAAAAAAGGGAAGAGTTTCATTAAGTTTACTCTTCCCTTTATTTGTACAAAATAAATTTTTTGAATAAGTTCATAGGCAAATACAATCAACCGTTTTCGTATCTAAGTTAATTCTCAGTAATTACAAATCATACCAACAAAATATAAATCCTCATTTTTTTATTTTAATAAGTTTTGCATACTAATTGTATATTCTTAAGGAATATTTTAAGAATAAAACTCGTGAAAGTAATAATAATATTATTGATGGTATTTTTTGATCTAACAGCTTATGCCCAATCTTCTCCGGATGCAATAGTTGGAAAATGGTTAAAAACCCCAAAAGAAAACTTAATCATACGGGTTTATAAAGAAGGTAATGAGTATAAGGGTAAAATAATAAAAGAAAAAGAAACTTATAAGAACAAGACTCTGGGTTTTGTAATTCTAGAAAAATTAAAATACAACAGCGATAAACAAATTTGGAAAGGGGGCACCATCCATGACCCTAATTCAGGAAAAACCTATGATGCGGAAGTAAAAATTAAAGAAGATGGCTCACTGGTAGTAAATTGTTTTTAGCCATGAAATTTCTTGGAACTAAAAAGTATTTTAAACGGATTAGATAATCTTTTTATCATTTATTACTATTTATTATAAATCTCCGTTAAGATAGTAATTTACATATTCATTGATTGGGGAAGAAAATCATTTTAAAGAAGTAAGATTATTCTTCTCCGGAAAATGTTGATAGGCAAACTAAAAAATTTTTATTTTATGGAATTATTTCCAACAGAACATAACCCCGCAACAAATATTTTACCCAAAGATGGAAGGGTAAATTATTATGGAAAATTATTTACCACAGCCGAAGCCGACAATTACGCAGAAAAATTATTTACTACTATTGAGTGGAAAAATGACGAATCTTTCATTTATGGAAAACGAATTGTAACCAAAAGAAAAGTTGGTTGGTATGGCGATAAAGCATTCGATTATACTTATTCAAAAACAACCAAAAAAGCATCGCCTTGGACCAAAGAACTTTTAGAAATAAAAAAGATAACAGAAGAAAAAACAGGAGAAAAATACAACTCATGCCTGCTTAATTTATACCACAACGGCGATGAAGGGATGGGTTGGCATAGCGATGCAGAAAAAGAATTAAAAAAAAACGGCGCTATTGCATCTTTAAGTTTTGGTGCCGAACGGAAATTTTTGTTCAGACATAAAATAGATAAAGAAACAGTTTCTGTATTGCTGGAAAATGGAAGTTTGTTGCTGATGCACGGCACCACCCAAGCTAATTGGGTACACAGAATGCCCCCCACTAAGAAAGTATTAACGCCAAGAATAAACCTAACCTTTAGAACGATTATTGTTTAACCTAAAGCAGTTTTAAAATCTTCTATCAAATCTTCTGCATTTTCTATGCCGATAGAAATTCGTAATAAGTTCTCTGGACTAAGCGGGTGTTTACCTTCCGCAGTTCTGCGATGCTCTACCAGGCTTTCCACTCCACCGAGGCTGGTGGCATGTTTAAAAATATTCAGTTTCCCGGCAACATTTAAGGCTTCTTGCCTGCCGCCATTTACCAAAATGGAAATAATACTGCCAAAGCCATTTGTCATTTGTTGTTTTGCAATATCGTGGTTGGGGTGTGTTGTTAAACCCGGATAAAATACTTTTTCAATATTGGGATGTGCGTCTAAATAAGCAGCAATAGTAACAGCGCTTTTGCATTGTGCAGCGAGGCGCATGGGGAATGTAGCCAGGCTTCTGTTAAGCAGCCAACAATCAAATGGAGAAGGTACTGCACCTGCTGTTGCCTGGTATTCTCTTATATTATTTGCAGTTTCGTTTGTGTGGTTGGTACATACCACTCCACCTAAAATATCTGAGTGCCCGCTAAAAAATTTCGTGGATGAATGCATCACATAATCAACCCCCATTTGCAATGGCTTTTGCAAAATAGGAGTTGCAAAAGTATTATCGCATGCAGTTGTAATATGATGTTTTGCTGCCAGTGCAACAATTGCTTTTATATCTGCAATTTTTAGTTGCGGGTTTGATGGGGTTTCCATCCAGATCAATTTTGTATTGGGCTTAATTAAGTTTTCTATGTTCTCAATCACTGTCATGTCTGTCTCACTAAAACTTACCTGCCAGCGTTTAAAAAATTTTTCCATTAAATAACGGGTGCCATGGTAACAATCATCAGGTATAATAATGTGGCTGCCCGGCTCCAGAATATTTTCAAACAAAGCATTTACTGCCGCCAGGCCAGATGAGAATGCAATGGCAGTAACAGCTTCTTCAAGTGCCGCAATTTTATTTTCTACTGTAAGTCTGTTGGGATTGCTGATGCGGGAATAAACATGATCGTTTAAAGAACCGTCTGCTTTTCTTTGAAAAGTTGTAGTTAAATGTATGGGTTGTATGATATCGCTTCCAGAAGCAGGATCATTTTGTGCGCCATGCACAGCAATGGTTTCTATATGCTGTTTTTTATTTGTCATAAATGTTACTTTTACGCTTCAAAGTCAGTACAAATGTACCATACAGCTACTAAACAAAAAAACTGATCAGGGGAGTTGTGTAGAAGTTTTTTCATCGTCTCTTAATGCAGTAATAAATAAGTAAAGTGTCTGGTTTCTATTATAAATGGGTTACACCATAATTCCTCCACTGGAAAGAATGATAAGAAGGTCTTGTCCATAGGCTTTCTGTGCAGTTAGTTATGATGTTGTTTAATAAAGAAAATAAATTCAAATAATCATTGGTTCTAAAAGTATAAGGTTCAACAAACCTTTGCCAGCATTATAATCCACAGCATTCTGTAAATCTAATCTTTGCTACCTTCTAACAAAACTACCTTCAAGAGGATTAATATATCATGCTGCTTGTTATAAGCAACTTCAAAGTAAAAACCACGCAATTACAAAGTATCATTTCTCTTTTTACCCTTTGTTCAATTTCAACATTAAAATACCAAGCTGGTTAATTGGTATTTTTTTATTCTATCTCTTAAATAATTATCTAATAAGTCCTGTAAATTTTTCTCTCCAATTCATAAAAATAAACATTAAGAGTTTTGTCATTTTTTCTATCTGCATTTTCTAAATAAGGAAATGAAATAATAAAAGCTTGATTTATGTTCGCCATAATCTTATCGGCATATCTATTGTAATTGTTGCCATGCCTATATCAGGTAAATAAATTTAAAACAACAATGGAAAAAAATAAAAAGGTAAAATCAAATACCTCAAAAAAAAATAACGAAGCAGGTACAGGATACCCTTCACCTCCACAACTTGCAACACCTACAGATTTAAAACCGGATGAGGTGAAAAATGTGGTCAATGCTGTAAATCCACTAATAGCCGATGCATTTGCACTTTACACAAAAACAAAAAATTTTCATTGGCATCTGAGTGGTTCACACTTTAGGGATTACCATCTGCTTTTTGATGACCAGGCAGATGCTATTTTCGAAAGTATTGACATACTTTCAGAAAGAGTAAGAAGAGTTGGCGGAACTACAATAAGAAGCATTTCACACATTACAAAACTGCAAACAATAACTGATAATAATTCAGATTTTGTACCAGCTGATGAAATGATTGCAGAATTATTAAGTGATAACCTGCATATTGCAAAAAACCAGCGGAAAGCTATTGAAACAACCGAAAAAAACAGGGATACGCCTACAAGCAATCTTTTACAGGATCAATTGGATCAAACAGAAAGGAGAATATGGTTCTTGTTTGAAGTAAGCAGAGGCGGTAAAAATGAATTGTAAAATAATAGAAATTATAGAGTTGAAAAAGGAACCACAAAAAAATTGTGGTTTTTTTTATACTAAATCTTACTTTCCGATGTGGTATCCACAACATTAAAGTATAGTTCATAGCAACCGCAGCAGTTTTTTTATTAGTAAACCCTCTTTACAGACTAAGACACTTTGTAATACAAAATACCAGAGTTAAAATTTTTCCTACCAACCCTACCTTTTAAGCAGGCTCCGGCACCCACCTGGCATTCATTGTGCGTTCGCCGCTTTTACTCAGTAAACTACAATACTTTACTCCGGAGATGAGTCTATCTAACCTTATGCAATCTTGAATGTATTGCCTGCTGCAAGCCATATCAGCACTAGCGAACTTTGCAGCAATTTCTTTATCCCTAAAAAGTATTTTCCCTATTGATTTCGAATATAACCACAACAGATAAAATTTCCAACAAGGCATTATTTTAAATTCAAAAATATAAATAGCCGGTATATACAATCAGCATTTTGTATGACGTACATCATTCTTTGCGGATATAAGTGCCTTTACATTTGTTTAAAATAAAATGACATGATAGGAAAACTAGATACCAACCAAATTAATAATCTCCTTTGCAGCCAGTCAATAGGTAGGCTTGCATGCACTGATAGTGAGCAACCATATATTGTACCTATATCTTTTACTTACGACGGTGTTTACATTTATGGCCAAACCAATATGGGTAAGAAGTTGAAGATTATTAGAAAAAACCCTGATGTTTGCTTTGAAGTGGACCAGATGATGGACATGCGCAACTGGCAAAGTGTGGTTATCTACGGCGAGTTTGAAGAGTTAAAGAATAAAGACGCAGATGCCGGCAGAGACATTCTTTTTGAAAAAGAATTTTCACTGCTAACAAATAATTCTATACACGCACATGAACACGCAGTAACCAGTGTTTTAGATGACGAAAGTCGGATTAAAGAAATCCTTTTTAGAATTAAAATAAAAAAAGTAAGCGGGCGCTACCAGAACGAATTATAATAATTATTTTTTTCTTGCAGTTTATGATTCAGGTATGATACTGATACACATCAGTAACGGCATTGATGCGCCTCATTGAAAACGAAATAACCCGTAACCACCTTTGTAACAAAACCCATCTTTTGCTGTAAAAGTTTTTTGTCTGCAAAATTCCTGAATATCATCACCAAAAAGTAATCTTAAACATGAACATTTTAAAAAAGTTTACAACTACCACATTAATTTTATTACTTATTGCTGCGGCAGCAAAAGCGCAGGGTGCAGATAATATTATTGCCGCCAATGAAAATTCATTTGGGCTTTGGATAATGGCTTTGCTTATTATTATACCGTTACTGCTTGTTATTGGCAAATTATACTACGATTTTAAACAACAGGTAAGTGAAAACAAAGACTGGAAAAATGAAGCTACTCCTATAAAGTTTACACAGTATTTAAAAAACTTTGACAGAATGCAGGTGCATCAATTTGTGCAACTAAAAACCAAAAAGAAATGTTGTGGTAAATGTAAGGGAGCTGGTGGCTGCAGCAAAACAAAAACAGCTGTTTTACTCGCTATATTATTTCTTAATGCAAATAATATTTTCGCACAAGCCGGTACAGATAAGAACTTAATGAGCCAGCCGGGTATTATTATTACCATTGTTATATTATTGATACCTATTTTACTGGGTGTGGTATTTGCACTTACCAAGGCCAACAATGCCGTAAGAAATTATGCCAACAGTAATAAGAAAAAAGAGGCAGGTGAGTTTGCAGAATATCTTACAAAAATGCACGATCATGGAATAGAAAATGAACTTATAAAAAAAGACAGTCTGCCGGAGTATAGACTAACCCACAGCGAACTTGGAGGTACAGAAAAAGCAGAAGATACAAAAGGATTGTTAAGTAATATAAGTGACAAACATGAAACACATTTTACTGCAACCAAACGAAAAGCTTCCATCCGCCCATCGCTTCCACCAGATATTACTAAACTCATTTTATGGTATATCGGTTGTGCTGCATTCTGGCTCTTACTTGGCACAGGCATTGGCGAATACTTGGGTGTAAAATTTGTAGCGCCAGATGCAGATCATATAAGCTGGTTAAGCTTTGGAAGACTGAGACCCGTGCATACAAATATTGTTTTTTGGGGTTGGGCTTCTATTGGTATGATGGGGCTTGGGTATTATGTAGTACCCACAGTAAGCAACACAAAAATATTTAGTATAAAACTTGGGTGGATAGGGCTTATCTGCACAAACATAATGGTGATTGCCGGTTCTCTATCGCTGATGGCAGGCATTAGCAATGGCGGTGGAGAGTTTAGAGAATATACATGGCCGGTAATGGCATTTTTTGCTGTGGCACTCATTCTTACGTTTATTAATTTCTTCATGACCGTTGCAAAACGTACCACAAAAGAAATATATATTTCTAACTGGTTCATTGTTTCTGCCATACTTTTTACAATAATAGTGGCTCTTACAGCATATCTACCTTTTTGGCAAAACGGAATTGGCGAAACAATTGTGCAGGGTTATTTTATGCACTCCGGTGTGGGTATGTGGTTTACTTTGTACACCGTAGGCTTGTTGTATTATTTTATTCCGCAACAAATAAATAAACCCATTTATGCCTATAGCCTTGGGATACTCGCCTTTTGGACACAGATAATTTTTTATACAGTTATAGGTACGCATCACTTTATTTTTAGTGCTATACCATGGTGGTTGCAAACGGTTGCTATTGTGGGCAGTGCAGGTATGATTATTCCAGTAGTGGCTGCAACAATCAATTTTACCATGACCTTTAAAGGTCACTGGAACAAAATTAACAACAGCTATACACTGCCATTTTTTTTAGTAGCGGTCGTATATTATTTTCTGGTATCTATGCAGGGAACTATAGAGGCTTTTAAATTTACAAACTTATTATGGCATTTTACTGACTTTACTGTAGCCCACGCCCATGCAGGGTTTTATGGAATTATAACTTTTACATTGTGGGGTGGTATGTACGCTATCGTACCGCGCCTTACCGGTAAAGAACCGCCGCAACATCTCGTAGGTGCGCACTTCTGGTTAGCATTTATTGGTTTAATATTTTATGTAGTACCATTATCTATAGGTGCTACTTATAGAGGACTTATGTGGATGGATGGCAAACCATTTATTGACAGCGTGGTGGTGATGTTTCAATACTGGGTATGGCGTGCTATTGGTGGAAGCCTCATGTTTATATCGCACGTTGTTTTTGCATACAACTTTTATAAAATGGTGACAAAAGAAATAGAACCTCTTGATGTAAAAAATGAAGCATTTAATCAACTAAAATTAGCTGAAAAACCAGTACTGTTACCATTAGTCTAACCAACAAATACTTTACAGAAATGAATGTGTTTAACGATCATAAAAAATTATATTCTATTGCAGGGTTAATGTTTTTAACGCTCACTTATGTTACGGTTATTATGCCTGCACTGCAAAACCAAAAAAATAATGCACCATTACCTGGCTCCACACCGCTCAGTGGTGATGCGCTGGCAGGGAAGAGTGTGTATGTAGCAGAAGGCTGTGTCGGTTGCCACTCTCAGCAGGTGCGAAATGTAGAAATGGATAAAATGTTTGGATCTCGCCCAGGCATAGCTTCAGACTATGCAAACCTTAAACGTATGAACGTGTGGCAGAATACTGCAACCGTAATGGGTACAGAAAGAACAGGACCCGATCTTACAAATGTTGCAGAAAGACAATCAAGTAAAGACTGGCATTTAATGCATCTATTTAACCCACGCTCTGTAACGCCACAATCCATTATGCCTTCTTACGAATGGATGTTTGAATTAAAGGAAAAACTAGATAAAGGAGATGTTGTAGTAAATATGCCCGCAAGTTTTTTAGGCGGCAGAACCGGAAAAGTTGTTGCAAAAAAAGAAGCCTTGCAATTGTTTGCCTACCTACTTACCCTTAAACAAACACCACTGCCAGATGCGATTAAACCCAAAGAATTTTTATATAAAAAAGAAACGCAACAGGTAGCAGCCGGAGGTGCTATGCAGTCACGTGTAGATGGTAAAGCCCTTTATACTGCTAATTGCCAGAGTTGCCACCAGCCAACCGGCGAAGGTCTTAAAGGAGCGTTCCCTCCTTTAAAAGGTAGCCCTGTTGTAAATGGAACAGATCTGGAATTGTATGTAGATATTATTATGAATGGATATGATGCAAGAGCTGAATATGGTGTAATGGCCGCAGTTGGCACAAACATGAGCTTTACTGAAAATGATGTAGCTGCCATCATTAATTATGAAAGAACAAGCTGGGGTAATACAGGTAAAAAAGTAACGCCTGAAGAAATAAAAAAGATAATGGACTTTGTAAAAATAAAAGCATCTGCAAAATAAATTAATTATGAAAAAAATATCTGTTTCTTTGTTTTTGGTAGCCTCAGACTTTTTGGCAAGTGCATGCCCGGTATGCGAAAGAGCTAAAGCTAAAACGCTTTTTGGCAATATAACGCACGGCGCAGGCCCTACAAGCAACTGGGATTATGTTGCTGTATTCATTGCAATTATTTCCGTAGTGCTCACTTTAATATTTACCATAAAATATTTGGTGAAACCAAATGAAAAAAACAATGACCATATTAAATATTCCATTTTAAATTTTGAGTAATCATGAGTACACAAAGCAAAGTTTTAATTTTTTTAGATGACGAGTTAAAGCCTTACGGTGAATACTTAGTGCCAATTAATTTTGAACTGGATACAAAAAAACTTGTTGATGGAGACCATGTTTTAAAAATTGTAAGTAAAGATCCTCAGGGTAAAGAAGGAATCAGAAAAATACCTTTTGAAGTACGTAATGGGCCATCCGTAGCGGTTGAAGGATTAAACGAACATGATATTGTTGATGGAATAATACCCATCATGATAAACGCATACGGAAAGGGTGACCAGAAAATATTTTTAATAGAAGGTAGTGAAACACCAAGATCGATACCTGCATGGGTATGGGCCATCGTTATTGGCTTTGCAGGTTGGGCAATTTATTATGCAATTATTTCGATGAATATGAGTCTATAAACTGATAATTACGATTATAAAAAAATACCTCCTGAACTGCAAACAAATAACAACCTATTACAAAAGAATTGTGTAAAATACGGGCTAAAATTACTTGTGCCGATATTTAAAAAAATATGTTGTTAAAAGAACACAAAGCAAATGTGCCAGCTAAACATGTTTGTAATAAAGGTGAACTGAAATGTAAAAGAGAAACCCCAAAACAATATTTATACTTTTACGATGATTTTGAAATACATGTAAACGACCTGTATGCTGTGCAGCAAAAGAAGATTCACTTTGCATGCTCATATACGGCTAAACTTATGTAATTGCAGCGTACTTATTCTCTACAATATTTATTGACAACAATCATTGTTTATGCCAACCGTAGTTACAATTTTCGGTGGTAGATAAAATTATCTTTACAATTACATGCTTGTAATATTTCTAAAGTACAGATACTAAAATGTATGCGATGATGATTGATTTAAAACTAAAACAAATTCAGCACGAAGTGGAGACTTGGGGGCGCATACTATTGTATATGCAGGAAGAAAATATTCATTTAAAGAACCGTCTATCTGAAGTACTAAGAGAAGGGTTTGATAAAAATATGCTGGAGGTTGTAGAAGTGTTCCAAAGTAAATTTATTATGCAGGATGATTTGATTAATAGTTTAAAAAAAGAAGTTGCGGCTATTCAAGAAACAATGTATGCTAAAAAAATCCTAAAAGGAAATGTTATACAACCATCGGAAAAAAACATCGCTGCTATTAGAAATAATTTAGAAGCAGCAGAAAAAATGTTTGCAGATGTAAAAACAGATTTTAACCATTATCTATCAGAAAATATTAATGACAATAAATAATAATTTTTATAACCAACAATTTTTATCATGAAAGTCAATATGGGAAAAACGGATAGAATTTTAAGAATGATATTAAGTATTATAATTGCCGGAGTTGGGTATTACTATAAAAGCTGGTGGGGTTTGGTAGCTATCATTCCATTACTCACTTCATTTACGGGGTTTTGTCCTCTATATCGTTTGATAGGGATGAATACATGCGCTAAAAGTGTGACGGATAAATAAAAATAGATGTAAGAAGAGCATGAAAATTTCAAAAAGATGCTAACTCTAATGGAGCTATGAATGCATCGTTCCGTTTCGATTGATTTTTTAATGAAGACTTTTACGTAATGGATAAACTGAAACCGCTTATATTCTTAATACCTGTTATTGCCCTCACACTGATAATAATATTTTATATTATTTTATTAAAAAAGTTATCTGATAAAATATTTTTCCAACAATTTATTTTGATCATGTTCCTACTTTCCTTTTTATTAAATTTCGCATGAGAAGTATTACAAGGCCCTTTATATAATGGCTTTACTTTTAGTTTTTCACACATTGTCTTTTGCGGTTTAGCATCTGTAGCAGACGCTATTATGGTCATGCTAATTTATTTTTTCTTAGCTATCATTTACAAAAATCCTTTGTGGATAAAGCAAATCAATTTCCAACGAACTTTAACGCTTGTGCTCATTGGTGGCTTAGGAGCTATATTATCTGAGATGAGGCACTTATCAATTGGCACTTGGTCTTATACTTTATCTATGCCAATTCTAACGTTCGTTCATGTCGGCATTTCCCCTGTTCTTCAATTTATGATTTTGCCTGGCTTAATTTTATATCTAAGTTATTTGTTAAGCAAAAACAAGCTAAAACCGATGGTGTAAGTTTAAAAGTTTCTTTCGCTCTTCATTATTCTTAAATCATGTTATTTAATATTTGTGGGTGACAATTGTAACAATCCATCAGTTATTAGTTATTGATTTTTGTACTTCTAAAACAATAAATATGAAAGACGACTATAACAATGCTATAGTGGTAGATGCGAGAACCCCCGAAGAATACGCCGGAGAGCATTTTCCAAAAGTAATTAATATACCGCTTGATTAAGTTCCACAAAGAATAAATGGATTTAAAGAGATGCGCAAACCATTGTTGCTGTATTGCAGAACCGGAAACAGGAGTGGAATGGCTGTTTCTATACTAAAGCAACATGGCATTAACGATGCCATAAATGCTGGTGGGCTTGTTGATGTAAAACAAAATAATAAATGAAGAATGAAAACTACTTTAAATAACTGGTCAGTTATGCGTGGGCTGCGTCTCGTAACAGGGATTGCAGTTATTGTAGAGGCATGTATTCAAAAAGATTTAACACTAGGCTTATTGTCAGGCTTTTAATCATTAACAGCTATTACCAATATTGGCTGTTGTGAACCAACGGATGTACAATTAATATTATACAAATAGAAAGGAAATAAACTTGTTGATGAAGAACAAGATATAACCAAATAAGCTGTATTCATTGGAGTCTTCAATAGGAGCAATAGAAGAAGAACATATAACACCGAATAATACAACTCAACATTTTTTGTTTTGCAGTTTTAAAAAGAAGTGATGTTATTAACAGCAGCCACTCCCTTTTCTTGCTTACGAGGGGGACTAATTATTTAAAACTTATTTCTGTTTCAGCACAGCCATATAAACAAACAACAAGCCAACTTGCTGAGCATTTCCATATCCCCACTTTTACCAGCCTATCAATTATCACAATTGATAAATTTAGTATAACGCCAAATCATATGAACATTGATCGATGCTACACTAATCAATGTTACTTCTTAACATGATTCATGTCATTATTTGCAGGATAAATTCATGAGAACTTTATGCAAATTACAAACATGAGCAAGAAATATTATTGAAAGAAAGGCTAAAAGAGAAACGAACTTTTTTTTCACGCTCGATAAACAGATATTATCTGTCATTACCTTACATGCACACGCTTATAATTTTAAATAAAATCAGTTAGATTAAATGAAAATGCTTCAACCGAAATTATTATTACTGCTTGTACTAAGTATTTCCTGTAAACATAATAGCGGGCAAAACAATCACTTACAGAAAGATGCTGTTGTCGCTGCTGCAAATAGTATTGCCGGTAATTTCAGCAATCAACAGAAAATAAAATTTAACTCGGTAAAACTTACAGATTTCATTGTAAAATATCCGCAATTCATTTCTATTAAAAACGAGTTGGATTCTTTTTATTTCAATAGGTAATATGCTTATGCTTGGTTTGATGATAAAGGATTGATAGAGCAGGCAGCTAACTTATACAACCATACTCAAAACATAACAAGTGAAGGGTTAAAAAATAAATTACCGTACCAAACTGAATTTGCCTTGATGATGGGCATTGACCATGCAGACAGCATAAATGTAAATACTGAAATAATGTTGAGTGCCCAATATTTTGTTTATGCTAAAAATGTGTGGGCCGGCTTAAGTGAAAAAGAAATAGAAAGCAATAACTGGTATATCTCCCGAAAAAAAATATCATACGCTGTACTGCTTGATTCATTGCTTAATGGAAAAGATGTATTAAACAGTCCACCTGTTTACAGGCAGTATTCGCTGCTAAAAAATCAACTAAAAAAATACGAAGATATTAAGCAAGACGGTGGCTTCGCTATTGTTGATGATGTGAAAAAGAGTCTTAAAAAAGGAGATTCATCTGTAATTATTACAGGCGCTAAAAAATGGTTTTTTATTTCAGGCGATTTAGCCATAAGCGATACCAGTAGAGTATTTGATGATAACCTTGAAGCAGCCGTTAAAAAAATGCAGCAACGCTTAGGGTTAAAAATTGATGGGATTATCGGTAAGGAATTGGTAAAGGAATTGAATGTGCCAATTGAAACGAGAATGCAGCAAATAATGGTAAATATGGAACGTAGCAGATGGGTGCCTGTAAGTGTTGCAACAGATTATCTTGTAGTGAACATCCCGGAATTTAAACTTCATGCGTATGAAAAAGATAACCTTTTATGGAGCATGGATGCGGTGGTAGGAAAGCCTGTACACAACACGGTTATTTTTTCAGGCAAAATAAAATATGTTGTATTTAGCCCTTACTGGAATGTGCCAACAAGCATTTTGAAAAATGAAATTTTGCCGGGTATACTCCGCAATAAAGATTATTTAGTAAGCCATAATATGGAGTGGAGCAATGGGCAGGTAAGGCAAAGATCCGGTCCTGATAATGCACTGGGTTTGGTTAAGTTTTTATTCCCAAACAGCTATAATATTTACTTGCATGATACTCCGTCAAAATCGTTGTTCAGCGAAAGTAGCCGGGCTTTTAGCCATGGATGCATACGCCTATCGGATGCAGAAAAACTTGCAAACTATTTATTAAAAAGTGACACAGCCTGGACATCAGAGAAAATTTACACAGCCATGCATTTAGGCAAAGAAGAATTTGTAACGTTAAAAAAGTCAGAGACTGTTTTCATCGTTTATTTCACAGCATGGGTAGATTCCGAAGGACAACTGAATTTTAGAAAAGATTTGTATAAAAGGGATATGCGTTTGGCTGCAATACTTTTTGAAAATTAACGTCATTAATGATGATGTAAAGCAATATCTCGGCCCTTGCCTTACCTTGCGTCCATCATCAAAACCTTTATTATTGGTAAAGCCAAGGCTACAACAACTGATAACTTAGTTAACTAACCCCACTAGTTTCTTCTCATTTAAAATCACAATATTCCCTGCTTTAATATCTATTAAATTTTCATTTCTAAAATCGCTTAGTGTCCGTATGAGCGATTCCGTTGCTGTGCCTGCAATGGTGGCAAGGCTTTCTCTGCTGATGCTTATTTCAAAATCCTGAGTACCCTCCTTCTTATATTTTTTTTGCAAAAGCATCAGTGCTTCGGCAACTTTTTTGCGCAACGAGTTGTAAGCAAGTCCTAATAACTGTTCTTCTTTTTCTGCAATATTTTTTGCAAGCAACTGTATAAATTTTTTAGCTACCTGTGGGTTGTTGTTCAACAGTTCATCAAAATCTTCTTTGGGTATTACAGATAAGGTTGTGTCTTCCATAGCCTCGGTTGTATCATGGAAAACAGTTTCTTCCAGCATGGCTATATATCCAAAAAAATCTCCAGGGCTGTATAATTCTATGACTAACTCTTTACCATCATCATTTGTTTTGTAAGCTTTTACTTTTCCTGTCACCACACAATAAAGTCTGTTTGGGTAGTTACCTTCGGCATAAACAACCTGTTTCTTTTTATACTTATTAATGTTTCTGTTTTCGGCCAGCGAATGCAAATCATTTTTGCCATACGATGATTGCAGCAATACCGTTAAGTCTTCTATTGTTGGATTTAAATATTGTTTTAATGATTCTGTTTTTTTTAATCGGCTATCTATGGCATTTAATAATTCTGTACCATCAAAAGGTTTTGTAATGTAATCATCAGCACCATGCTCCATACCTTTTCTAAAATCGTTTCTTTCCGTTTTTGCTGTAAGAAATATAAAGGGAGTGTTTTTTATTGCTTCATTTTTTTGTACCGCATGCAACACACCATAACCATCCAGCACCGGCATCATTATGTCGCACACAATTAAATCAGGTATTACCTGCAATGCAAGCTCAACGCCAATTTTCCCATTTGCTGCAGTTATTACTTCATAGTTTGCAAGCCCCAGTATTTCGGCAGTATTTTCCCGTATTTCGTCGTTGTCTTCAATAAGTAAAATCTTTTTCATTTTCTATATTTTTATTAAAGCTAAAGCGAACAAATTTTACTTCTTATTAAACGTCAATATAAATTCTGAACCCTTTTCCAACTCGCTGTTGCAGGCTATGGTGCCATTCATTAACTCAGCATATTTTGAAATTATATGTAACCCTAAGCCTGTCCCTTTTATGTTTGCAACATTGGCTCCTCTAAAAAAACGCTCCCATAAATGTTTCTGGTCTTCTTTGGATATACCTATTCCATTATCTTTTACGCGAAGTATCAATTGTTGTTCTGTTCCTGTTGTTTCAACTTCAATAAAATTTCCTTCAGCAGAAAATTTACTTGCATTAGATACCAGATTCATAATAATGTGTGTCATTAATGAGCTATCCAGTTCTACTTCTGTTTCGCCTTTATGAGTATATTTAATTTGCTGGTCAGGCTTTAAATTATTTCTTATTTCTTCTATAACATCACTGATATGGCTTTTAATATTAAAATAAGAAATTCTTACAGGGATTTTTCCTTCTTCAATTTTGCCTACACTTAAAAAATCATTTAAAATATCTGTCAGCATGTTTACAGATGATACAATTCGCTGTAAATGCTTTTCCCGCTTTGGTTGATCTTCTTCCTTAACATATTTTTCAATTAAATAAGAAGAAGAAAGTACCGTGCTAAGCGGCGTACGAAATTCGTGCGATGCCATAGACACAAACCTTGATTTTAATTCACTCAACTCTTTTTCATTTGCCAGCGAACGTAATAATTCTTCCTTGGACTTTTCTAACTGGTGCATGGCGTCCGTCAGTTGTTTTGTACGCTGCGCCACAGTAGCTTCCAGTTCATCGTTTAATTTTATGATTTCTGCCTCTGCATTTTTTCTGCTAGAGTTGTCACTTATAAATGCAATAATATTTTTATCACCATCTTTTTCATAAGTACCAAGGCTCACTTCAACTGGAAATTCATTACCGTTTTTTTTTGAGCCAAACAAAGCCATACCCAAACCCATCAGTCTGCTTTTAGGATTATGTGTGTAATTTTCCCTATGATCTACATGCCTGTGGTGAAATCTATTTGGAATGAGTATTTCTATTGGCTTATCAATTATTTCATCTGCTGTATAGCAGAAAAGGTTGAGTGCAAAAGGATTTACCGAAAGAATAATTCCATTGCTGTTTACCACCAAAATTCCCATAGAAGCATGGTTAAATAACGCTTCGTAACGATATGACTGGTTATAATTATTTTGTTCTGTAGCGGGCATTATTGAATTTAGGTCATTTTAATTGGTTCGCACGATTCTGTTCCTTTTGTATTGGAGTTTATTTTATACATACTTTTCTCAGGCAATAATCACTTGCTCCGTCGCTAAACCATTTATATAAAAATTATTGCGTACATAACTTCCAAACTCTTTTGTTTGGGTTTGTACTTCTCAGTGGCTGATGCCCTTTAAATACCCATTCCCTCCGCAATTACCATTTATTTTGATGATAATGTATGAGTATTTTCTAACGGATATTTTATGTTCATACATACAATATTTTATGATTTATGAAAAACCAATAACGGCACTTTTGCGTTAAAGGAATACTCTGCTGATTTACTTGATAAGAATATTTTTTCAAACCAGCTTCTATTTTGTTCTGTAAACATTATCATTACAGAAGGTTCTACTTCTTTAACGGCCACTTCAATATCTGACACTAAGGAGTTATTGGGATTTCGTGCGATCGTCTTAAAATCTACATTGTAATAATCTATTTCTTTTATAGCCTTTTCTATAACTGTTAAATCGGCCGTTTTTTCCTGTGCTGAAGTAAGGTGAAGTAATTCAACAGATGCTTTCAGCGGTAATGCAAATGCAATTACTTTTTTAATTTCATTCTCATAATTATGCAGGTCTGAAACATAAAGAATTTTAGAGATAGCAGTAGGTATATACTGATGTGGAACAGCAATAACCGGTACTGCAGAATTATTAATGAGGTTAGCTGTATTTGTGCCAAGTAATCTTTTAAAATTACCGGCGCCCTTAGTACTTATACATATAAAGTCAATATTATTTTCTTCGGCGTACTCTCTAATAGTTGTATCAATAAAAACAGAACTTTTAATAACGCATGTGTACTTTGCATCAATAATATTTAAATCCCTGTAAATATTTCCAATAAATGTATTCAGTTTTTCCTGAATTATTACTGCTTCCTCCTTTTCATAACCTTCCATTCTTACTTCATTCCAAGAGGTAGGAATTAATACATGATAGGTGTGAAAAAAAACAATTTCGAAATTATTTTGCGAGGCAAGCTGAACAGCAAAGTGTAAACCTGCTTTTGAATTATCTGAAAAATCGGTTGTCGCAAGAAGTGTTTTCATTTTTTAATTTTTTATGTTACAAAGTGATTTAATTTCTGACATGATATTTGAGATTCGTAACTGTGATAAACCTATATTATGAAACAATGACTCCTGTTCTAGAAGTTGTTTACACAATACAAATCCCTTTGATAAAATGTTGACCTTTTCGTTGTTTGTTAAGGTAGTTAAACAGGTTAACGGATACAAGCCTGATTTATCGATTAAGTTACTAAGGCCTTTTTTATACGGGTAATCCCATCCAAGCAATTGCATGCCGGCACAAACACCGTACTTTATTGCATCAGAAGAAAATTTTGTATTTGTTACAACGCAGCATTTAAGCGGCTTTAAAGAGGTTGCTTGCCAGTTGTTCAACACATCTTTATACCTAGAATGAATATACAAAGGGATTTTAACATTGCTTACAACACCCAAGCTGTTATGGTATTTACATTCTGTTAATAAAAAATACTCATCGTTTTCTGCTAATACATCTATCTCATGCGTTACACAGGCACCTTCTAAAAAAAGTTGTGTTTGTACTTTAAAGCCTTGCCACTCAAATAAAGCTGCAATGTAATTTTCAAAAGGAAAACCAGAAGGACCTAATGCCATAATTGCCTGCTTTAAATCATACCTTCCTGCATTGCTGCTAGATCCCTTTTTTAATAGACTAAAGGCAGCACGGTATATTTTTTTGGTAGATATACCATCATATAATTTTGGCATTATTTCAGCAATTATATGATCAATTTCTAGATTATCTGCTCCTGATTTTATTAATGATGCACGTAATTTATCAGCAGAAAAAACATCTTGCATTCCCGAAGCTTTTTTTATAAAGATGTTCTTATTTTTCATAGTTTAAATGCTGATTAAATAAATGTTATGCTACGGTAATTTTCTTTTCCAGGTAAACATCCTGTACAGCATTAAGGAGTGAAACTCCCTCTGCCATTGATTTTTGAAAGGCTTTTCTACCTGTTATAAGTCCTGTACCACCAGCTCTTTTATTAATTACCGCAGTAATCACCGCTTCTTTCAAATCTGATTCGCCTTTAGATTCACCTCCCGAATTTATTAGTCCTGCTCTACCCACAAAACAGTTGAGTACCTGATAACGGCACAAGTCAATAGGATGATCAGATGATAATTTGCTGTACATTCTCTCATCCATTTTACCGTACTTTACTTTTTTCGTATTTAAAAATTTATAGCCGCCATTGTTTGTTGGCAGTTTTTGTTTTATTATATCTGCCTGTATGGTTACACCTAAATAATTTGCCTGCCCGGTAAGATCAGCAGATAAATGATAATCTACATCGGTACTTTTAAAAGCACTATTTCTTAAGTAACACCATAATACAGTCGCCATACCAAGCGAGTGTGCTTCTTCAAATATTCGGGCAATTTCAACTATCTGTCTGCCGGATTCTTCAGAGCCAAAATATATGGTAGCACCCACCGCTTTTGCACCAAGGTTCCAAGCATCCTTTACCGAGCCAAATAATATCTGATCGGCTTTATTTGGATAAGTAAGCAATTCGTTGTGGTTAAGTTTTACAATAAAAGGGATTTTATGAGCATATTTTCTGGAGAGCATTGCAAGCCCGCCAATTGTACTTGCTACTGCGTTGCAACCACCTTCCATTGCGAGCTTAATAATATTTTCAGGATCAAAATATAAAGGATTGGCTGCAAAAGAAGCGCCGGCACTATGTTCTACGCCCTGATCAACGGGTAGTATGGAAAGGTAGCCGGTGTTTGCAAGACTGCCTGAGTTAAATATAGAATTTAAGCTGCAAAGTGTTTGCACATTTCTGTTTGATAAACTGTATACATCATCTATAAATTGCGGCGATGGAAGCTGTAACAAATCTTTTGAAACAGCATGGCATACATGTGTAAGCAAATGTGCATTTTCATCGCCTAATAAAGATTCTATTTGATGTAAGTCCATATCTTTTTTTTAAATAGTAATTTTCTTTTGTGTTTTATTAATTATATCAAACAACATTTCGACATTTTTTACATTACACAATTCAGTGCCTGTATTCATGGTGGCAGCGGTACCGCAAGACACACGATATTTTACGGCTTCTAAAATGTTTTTTCCGTTGTGAAAGTAATATATAATTCCAGCTACCATACTATCACCAGCTCCAACAGTACTTTTTCTTTCAACATTCGCTGGAAATATTATTACAGTTTCTTTATTTGTAACCATCATTGCTCCGTCAGCAACCATAGATACCACCACCACTTAACACAAACCTTTTTTAATAATTTATTTTGCGGCGGCTTCAGCTTCGTTCTTTTGCAATTCATTTTTACCAACAAGAAAAGCCAGCTCCCCAAGGTTAGGTTTTAATAAATACACGCCTTGATCTACTGCTTTCTTTAAAGGCTCTCCTGATGTATCTACAATAAATTTCGCCTGTTTATCTTTTGCAATTTTTGCCAGCATTGCATAAATATCATGTGGTACACCTGGTGGTAGACTACCACTTGCAATAATGAAGGATACATCCTCCATTTCTTCCACAACCTGCAGGCAGCTTTTCCATTCAGCCTCAGTTAATTCAGTGCCTGGCATGCCAAAACGATACTGTGCATTTCTTTCTTCATCCTGCACAATAATATTTTCTCTGGTTTCATTTTGTGTTTCAATAATAACGGCAGGTATATTTTCTACCTTCAGTAAATGGCTAAAATATTTACCTGTGTAGCCACCTGAAGGAAATACAGCTGTAGCAATACCGCCTAATTTTTTTATGGCTCGGGCAACATTAATACCACCACCGCCGGGTTCAAGTTTTGGTGGCGAACATAAAAGCTTTTTATCTGGGCATAGGCTTTTAACTGAAGTACTTTTATCTATACATGGACTAAAGGTTACCGTTGCAATTTTAGAGTGCATAAAAAGAATTAATTATTTCCATTGCCACTCATACTTTCATTCACTAATGAATGGGTTAATAAATTTCTGCATGGCGTGTTGCTTTGTGCACAATCAATATTATAAAAAGTTGTATCTGCAATATTTGTAAGTGCTTGTTTGGTTGCAAATGCCTGGTGGGGCGTCACCAATACATTTGGCATGGAAAGTAATTTTTTCAACAGATCATCTTTTACTTCTTTGCCCGTAAGGTCACAAAAGAAAATACCTCTTTCATTTTCATATACATCTGCACCGTAATAGCCAATGTTACCATTTTGTAAGCCTTCAACTACATCTCCCGTATTTACACATGCCCCACGCCCCGTATTGATGAGCATTGTACCCGGTTTCATTAAGTCTATCAATTTTTTGTTGATGAGGTACTTTGTTTCTGGTGTAGAAGAGGTATGAATGCTGATGATATCTGCTGATGCACAAAGTGTTTCTTTGTCAGTATATTTTACATTAAATTTTTCTTTTAAATCTGTATTTTCTTTTAAATCGCAGCACAAAATTTTACAACCAAAGCCGTACATTATTTTTACCAATACGCTTCCAATAATGCCAACGCCAATAATTCCAATTGTTTTACCATGCAAATCGAAACCGATTAAATTATCTGTCGTAAAATTTTGCTGATGCGTTTGCTTATCTGCAGTTATAATTTTTCTGTTAAGCGCCTGTATCAACGCAATAACATGTTCAGCAATAGCGTAAGGCGAATACGCAGGAACGTTTGTAACACTAATTCCCAAAGTGTTTGCTTTTTCAATATCTACATTATCGTAGCCTGCAGCTCTTATGGTAATCCACTTCACGTCTAATTCATGAAGCGCATTAAGCACATCTGCACCGGCATCGTCACCGGTAAAAATGCTGATAATATCATAACCGGTAGCAAGGTGAGCTGTTTCAAGACAAAGCGGTTTTTTTAAAAATGTAAATTCAAATTCATTTGTATTGGCCTTTTCAAGATAAGGTTGCTCATAAGATTTTGTACTGTAGAAGAGTGTTTTCATGAGCATCTAATTTAAATATATTATGTAGACATACTTTTTAAGACCTAAATGTCTGCTGAATATGCTTCAATTTTAGGACCTAAAATAATTATTATGAGTAACGGAGATAAACAGGAAAATGTAGTGATCCTTTATTTATTCAAAGCCATAACGGGTACATGACTGTGAAGAACAAGCTGTTTGGAATGGCTTTTTTGAAATAATTTTTGAAACAGATTGTGGTGTTTGGGCATTACAACCAACAGATCAATATTATTTTCATCAACAAACTTTAAAATTCCTTCATCGGAGTGATGGGCAGTTACTAGATTATATTTTATGTTAATTGGTTTAAAAGTATCTTCCAGTATTCGAGACAGGAAGACAAAATTTTCATTAAACTCCGCTTCATCCGCTACATTCAAAATATCAACTGATGCATTAAAATCTTTTGCAAGCAATTTGATGTCATTTATTAAATTTTCCTGTATTTCTAGTTTAAAATCATAAGCAACAGCTATTTTTTTTACAGTAGAAAAAGTAACTTCCGGTGGAACTGTAATTATTGGCCAGGCAAAATGGTTGATCGTTTTGCCCGCATGCGAGCCCATTAAAAAATGTTCGGCTGCTGATTTACCCTGGCTGCCCATAATAACCGCGTATGGTTGTTCTGTTTCGCATACAGCATTTAATTCATCTTTAAAAATACCCATTCTAACATCTGTTCTAACATCTGTTCTAACATTAAAATTGATGTTGTTTTGCTCAAGTAATATTTTTTTAAATTTTAACATTTCTGTCTGTGCAGATTTTTTTAAATCAACTACATCAACATCCATTACCATTTCTCCATAGTTTGGTAGAACCTCATAAACATTAAAAAGTAAAATATTTGCTCCCTGCGTTTTTGCCATGTTTACAGCATAATAGGCGGCATTTAAAGCAACAGGAGAAAAATCAGTTGCAACGATTATTGTTTTCATATTAGTAACATTAGAATTTAAAAAGGAATACTGTTTCAACTTGTTTAAATATAAAATTACGTGTGTGCATCATCGCAAAAAATGATAAGTATCATGATAGAAACTGATAACGCTCACACAAACAAAAGAGAGGAAAGATCTACAAATCAGCAGTGTCCGCTTTTATACACCATAACAATTCTTTTATAAAACCTGCCGCTATTTTATCAGTTGCTTCTTTGTTAACTGCATTGCCGTTTTCATCATAATTATCCTGCACTTTTGCAACTGAAAACATTTCAGTAATAGTCCATACTTTTATTTTAAAAAGTGTAAACTGCAAAGAAATAAGTGCCTGTGTACCTGCAAACGGACCTGCTGAAACGGTTGCAATTGCAATTGGTTTATGCCGCCACTCTTCCAGTAAAAGATCAATTACATTTTTTAAGCTCGCTGGATATCCGCCATTGTATTCCGGTGTTACAATAATAATTCCTTCACTGTCTTTTATTTTTTTTGCAAACTCCAGCGTCTTTGGTAAAGGCGAAGCCTGAAATTGTAACCGTTCTTCAAAAATGGGGAAGTTATATTCCATTAAATCAATTATTTCCGGATCTGCGAGGTTGTTTTCGGTTAAATATTTTTCAAAATACAAAGCAACACGGTGGCTGTTACGACCGGTTCGTACACTTGCAGAAATAATGGAGATACGTGGCATAATAAATTTTTTGATTAATAAAAGAAAATACTGTGTACTCTTAACTAGAGAGGAAAAACACAAGTACCCCAGTGCAAATATTTGTCCAGTTATATAGAAAAGATTCTACAGCAATTTTTTAAACAAAATAAATTGAAATATCTATATGGGACTTTATTACAGTTTTATTTTAAAACCGCCGTTAAAAATAAATCCTTCTGTTGGCGTATATACTTCTTTAAACAAAGGATTTTGAATGGTACCTGTATATAAATTATCCCAGCGTGACTGGCGGGTATCAGTAAAGTTTTCAAAATTTATAAACAAACTAAAATGTTTCAATTTGTATTCGCTCATAAGCCCTGTAACCCAATAATCCTTTACTTTTTTGTTGGTTGACAAATATTGTTGTCCTGTATAATAAAGTTCATATCCAACCCGAAGCTTTTCGTTTAACTCATACATTAAATCAATATTTAAATGGTGCTTTGCTGATAATGGGTTTGGTGTTGAAATATTATTAAAAATTCGCTTTACATCTGTAAAAGTATAACCCACATACAATGAAATATCTTCCAGTTTAAATTTTAATGCTGTTTCAAAACCTTTGGTATTAATATTTCCCTGAGCATTTTTAAACGCAAAATCATTGCTTACCGTAACAGGTTCAAGTACGAGCGGATCTTTAATGATGGTGTAAAAAAACAACTGGTTAACAGAGAAATTAATATCTTCAAAAATGACAGCTTTGTAATTTAAATCACCATTTAAACCATAGGATTTTTCGGCTTTAACTGCTGCAAAGTTTAGTGGCGTTATATTTTGAAAAGCTTTTTCTTCTGCATCTTCTGAAAAAATATTTGGCATTTTATAACCCAACCCGCCACCAATTCTCGATGTAAGTTTATCCGTTATTTTATACAGCAATGATAAACGGGGCAATACAAAAACGTTGTTTCTGTTGGTAAAATCTATACGCAGCCCGCTTTCAGCAATAAATTTCTCTGAAACTTTTAAATTATTTTGTGCGAATAAACCAACAGTTGTATTGTTGTAATTTAATTTAGCTGATGTAATATTTTTCTGCTGAAAATTATCTGAAACATAATTTGCACCTATATTCCATTCTGATTTGTCTCTGGGAATAAGCAGATTTATTTCACTGAAAGTTGCCGTTTGTCTGCCATCAAAATTGTATGTTTTTCTTTTAATTTTTCTATTAAAAAAAGCTATACTGTTTTTTACAGTAAGTATATTTTTATTTGAAAATATTTTTTCAAATGAAGCCTGTGTGCTGTAACGTTCACTTTTGTTGCTTTCATAAAAAGTATGCACTGCGTCAGTTTTATTATTTATTACAATCATATCACCACCAATACGTTTTTCTTTACCGGCATTTACACCAATACTTAATATGGTTTTATCTGTAGGATAATAATAAAATTTTGGGCTGATGGAATAACGGGTATATTTTGGAATATCAGAAAAGCCATCATTGTTGGCATCGTAAGCTTTTTGAGCATCACTGGATGCAAAAAGTGTAAGTCCTGATTTCTTGTACTTTTTACCATAAAATGCGCTTAAGTCAAGGGCATTTGTTTGATTGATGTTTGCCAGAAAAGAAATTTCTCTTTCTGGCGTAGGTACTTTTGTAATTAAATTTATAAGACCTGCAATGGCGCCACCACCATATAATGTGGAGGTTGAACCCTTTATAACTTCTACCCGTTTTAAATTTAAGGGTGGTATTTGCAACACACTTAAGCCACTTGCAAAACCTGAATACAATGGGAAGCCATCCTGCAAAAGCTGTGTGTATTTTCCATCGAGCCCTTGTATGCGGATGCTTGAACTACCCGAAACCTGTGAAGTCTGCTGTGTTTGCACCCCAGAAATTTCTGATACCAGCATTTTAATATTACCAGGCTGCATAACAGATTTTTCATCCAGATCGGCGGCTGGTATGCCTTCAATTCGTGTTGGAATGTCTTTTATATTTCGGCTGCTCCTGGTAGATGTTACTACTTTTATCTCTTCTAAATCATCTGATGATGCCTCCAACAAAATAACAACAGTTTCATTTTGTGGAAAGGTAATATTGATTTCTTTTTTGGTATAATCAATGCCACTTATAATTATATTTTGTTTGCCATTTGCGATATTTGTTAGTTGTACAAATCCGTTACTGTCGCTGATACTGCCATTTGTTGTACCTTTTATATTTACAGAAAATCCGGCTAAAATTTCACCATTTTTTTCGTCTTTTAAAACTGCCTTAAAAGTATTTTGAGCAAAAATACAGGTAGATGAAATTAATGTAAATAGTAAAAAAAGTATTTTCTGCATGGCTCGTATTTATTTAATCAGGCGGCGAATCTACGAAGTATACCTGGGTAAGGGATAAGGAAGCTTATGACTACAATGTTATAAATACGATGTAAAAAATTAAACAAAGATTTACCATGAAAATAGATGAGTGGTAGTGGTGCAAGAGCAAAACGCCAGACCAAATTAAAGCTTTTATGGATATTAAATTTTTTTTAGTAATATTTTTTAGTTTCTACATGTAGACTGTTTTTATTAAGTAATATAATTAATAATTATTGACACATTAACCTGAATTTTTAAATTTGTATGTATGGGCAAAAGTTGTAGTATTGTAAGTGGTGTAATGCAGTACAAACGTTACACGCTTTGATTTCTTTTGCAACGAAACATTTAAAATAATTATACCTTTAATTAAACTAAAACTTAAAGTATGAAATCAGAATTTTGGCTGAAAGAACCGGAACCCCATGATTTTTTAGCAGCTTACGACTACCTCGAACTTTTGTACCCAAAAAGCGAAGTATCAAAAGTTGTGACAAACTTAAAAAAAGCTACAACGGTAAAAAAGAAAACAAAAGATATTTTGCGTGCTAGTCAACTGCCTTTGTTACCTAAGAAAAATATTCATGTATCAGAAAATTTATTAAAAATAAAAAAAAATAAAAAATTATCTCCTGTTTTATTGGTAAGTGATGGAAAACTTGTAATTGCCGATGGATACCACAGGGTTTGTGCAATATATTATGTTTCGGAAGATCAGGAAATACCTTGCAGATTGGTAAGCAAAGCTTAATTTCTATTAAAGGGAGCATTTATTGAAATTCACAGAAAGTAAATTTCTTTTTAGAAATAGCTTTTGTTACTTCTGCTGATATGGTAAAAATACCTGCTTTTTTCTTTTTTACATTATTATTTTATGGATTACGAAATATTTATTCGTTTTTTACTTGCTGCATTGTGGGGTGGACTTGTGGGTATTGAAAGACAATACAGAAGTAAGTCTGCAGGGTTTAGAACAATGATTATGATTTCAATGGGTTCTTGCTTTTTTACTATTTGCTCAATAAATATAGGAGGGTTACATAACCCTGATCGTATTGCATCCAACATTGTTACAGGAATTGGCTTTTTGGGAGCAGGTGTAATCTTTAGGGGCGACAACCGGGTTAATGGTATAACAACAGCAGCGACTATATGGACCGTAGCGGCAGTGGGCATGGGTATTGGTTCCGGCTATTATTTTGCATCAGCCTGTGCAAGTTTTTTTATATTAATTGTGCTTGCAATTTTACCTTACTTTGAAAGGGTAATTGAAAAGTACAACCATTCAAAAGTATATTGTATAACATGTACATTTTCTGAAGAAAAAATTTTTCAGTTTACTCAACTTTTAAAAAAAAATAACTTACGTTTTAAATTAAATAAACAGATAAAAGAGGGAGACAAATTAACCATGATATGGGATGTACAAGGCAATGAAAATAGCCACGAACATTTTATCAATAGTGTTACAAAAAATATAACGGTTGACAGGTTTGAATATTAAGATAACATAACAAGTAATTTTTAAAGATATTCTGTACACAAATTTATTAAACAGGTAGGTGTTAGATTAAGCGGCTAAAAAGTTAAATGAAGATTTACTGAAGAAAATAGCCGGAATAGCAGAGGAACCGAATGCGCCAAAGGTTCAGCAGATATAGCGTATAGCCGGATACCAATGTTGAAAAAGGGAATAAATTTCCTGCTTCTAACGCATTAATTTTTCTTTAAAATAATTTAGACGAAGAGTATCATTCCAGCCATTAGGATTTTTTTCGAAAACCTTGCTGCTGTAAAATGCCATACCTTTTAATGCAGGCAGGCTGCGTATTTTTTGTATTTGCCTTGGCAGTTGTGTCTTATCTCTCCAGGCTTCATTGCTGCCGGCACGATAGTAACCAATGCCAATATAACAATCTTTGCCGTAGCTGTGTGTGGCCCACCAGTCTGCAAGGATATTAAAATCTGCAAGCTTATGGTCTATTTCCCAGTAAAGCTGTGGAGCTACATAATCTATCCAACCCATGCGCAGCCACAATAAAATATCGGCATAAAGATCGTCGTAGTTTGTTTGTCCGCCTTTGGTATTGCTGCCCATAGAATCTACGGAAGCATTGCGCCAAATACCAAACGGGCTTATGCCAAACCTGCACTTTTTATTGGTTTCTTTTATGGCTTTGCCAAGCATTACTATAATAGAATCAGTATTACTTCGGCGCCAGGTATCTTTGCTCATGCCATTGCCATACTGCCTATACTTTACATCGTCAGGAAACTCTTTGCCGGGAATACGGTATGGATAAAAGTAATCATCAAAATGTACCGCATCAACATGGTAACGTTTCACCACATCTTTTACAACATTGGTTACATAACGCTGCACATCTTTGTTGCCGGGATCAAAATATTTTTTATCTCCGTAAGTGATAAACCACTCGGGGTGTTGGCGTGTAATATGTGTGGCACTAACCGAAGAATTTTTAATACTGGAAACAGCACGGTAAGGGTTCATCCATGCATGAAACTCCATACCACGTTTATGGGTTTCAGTTATCATAAACTCCAGCGGATCGTAATACGGAAAAGGTGCCTGGCCCTGCACACCCGTTAGCCATTGACTCCAAGGCTCAAAGGGAGAAGGATAAAAAGCATCTGCTGCAGGACGAACCTGCACAATTACGGCATTCATTCCATTGCGCTGGTGCATATTGAGCAATTTTAAAAAAGCTGCTTTTTGTATATGGGCATAAATAGTTGGGGCATCAGGCCAGTCAATATTATCTACCGTGGCAACCCAAACCGCCCTAAACTCGGGCTTTACAACAGTTTGTGAATTCGTTGTGAGTGTATGAAAAAAAGAAAAAAGGAGTAAATAAAATTTCATGGCAGCAAATTAAAAAGCGGTAAATAATAAGAGATTTTTTAAGAACTCATTCTCATTTTATCGAGCAATTTGTTCATGCTTTTTGCATCTGCATCAGTAAGTGAACCGGCAATAGCATCCATGGTAAGTTCAAATGCATCGAGTTTTTCCAATAACTTTTTACCCTTTGGAGTAATGGTTACATCTACCATTCTCTTATCGGCAGGGCAAACCATTTTTTTTACAAGTAACTTGGTAATTAACCTATCAACTATGCGGCTGGTATCGCTCATTTTATCGAGCATTCTTTCCCTTATTTGTGAGGTAGAAATGGGTGTGGCTGCACCACGAAGAATACGCAGAATATTAAATTGCTGTGGCGTAATATCTTCTTTTTCAAAAAAGCTCTTCAGCCTTTCATTCATCCAGTTATATGTGTAAATAATATTGATGATTACTTTTTGGTGCTCAGTTCTAAACTTGGTCTGGTTGATATCTTTTTCTAAACTCATAATAGGAATACAATAATAAAAAAAAGCTGCAACATTACAGATTGCAGACATCAAAACAATTGATTTTATTTTGTTAAAGGTCGTTTATTTAATTATTGTTCAAATAATTTTTTATCCTCTTTTACTTCAAAGATTGGAGGCACAACGAGATTATCTGAAAACTCATTTACATAAATTTTCACCAGTATCATGAAATAACTGATGAGTAACGGGCCGAAAATTAGCCCAATAAATCCAAAAAGATTTAACCCCACAATTACGCCCAACACAGTTATAATTGGATGAACATCACCAATTTTTTTCATGAAACTTATTCTTGCCACATAATCTACATTTCCCGTAACAACAAGGCTGTAAATGCCTAAGCCAACTGCAGGCCAGGTGAGCCCCTGCGAAAAAAGATAAAGCATAATCGGCACCCAAATAATCATTGTACCTACAAGGGGGAAAAATGCAAATACACCTGTTACAAACCCCCAAAGTCCCCAATCATCCATTCCAAAAATCCAATAACCGAAAGAGGCAAATATGCCCTGCACCACACATATTATTGGAATGCCCAGTGCATTTGCCTTTATCATCATTTTTGTTTCGCCAGCAAGTATATCAACATTATGCGGTTTTAGCGGAATAATGTTGTGGAGATTTTTTTCCATATCCCTGCCGCCAACCAGCAAAAAATAAAGCAAAAAAAACATCATAAATAAATTTGCCAAGGTAGTAGCAGTACCGCTCAAAAGCTTTGGCACCATGCCCGAAATTTTTTGTGTTACAGTTTTTATGTTATCAGGCGAAAGTACTTTAATACCTGTTTTTACAGATATGGTTTCAGCTACTTTTTGCATTTTCGCCACTATCTGAGCCTGATTTTGTACGATCTGGTTTATTTTAGGGGAAACCAGATTTACACTTAAATAAATGGGCAAAGAAATAATAACAAGGTAAAAAAGTATGAACATCATGGCCGTCCAACCCTTCTTCCATTTCTTTTTAAAAATCAGTTTAAAATAATAGCCACGGCTAAGTATATAAAGTGTGACAGCACCTAGTAAGCCGGGTATAATAATATACAATTGCCCTATTAATAATACAGCTATTAGTATAATAAGAAGTAGAACCAGTACCTGAATAATTCGTTTGCTAAATAAACTTTTATCCATTTTAAAAATAAAAAAGGTAAATAAATTTTATTTCCAAACCGATTCACCCTCACTGCAGTTAGCACAAATATCAATATTTTTTCTGCTCTTCATTAACTCACTCCTAAATTGCTTGTAGTTTTCGTTTTGCCATATTTTTTTGAAGGGCTCATTTTTTAAATTACCTAAACGGTGCATCGCATCTTTATCAAAACAACATGGCACAACCAGACCATCCCAGGTAATTACATTGGCATGCCAAAGTTTCCAGCAACGGTTTGCAAATTTATTTTTTGCTTTAAAACTACCGTCAGCATTGCGTTTGTAGCGACTGTACTTTTCGTTTACGGGTATTAACTGGTTCGGATCATTTTCATAATCGTATACCTGTGCACTTTTAAAACGTACCTCATCTACCCCAATTTCTTTTGCCAGTCTTTTTATATCCTCTATCTGGTGTTCATTGTGTTTTACTACCAAAAACTGGAAGAAAACAAAAGGTGTTTTGCTGTTTAATTCCTTCTTCCACTTTACAATATTTTTTGCACCTTCAAGTACTTTGTCGAGGGTGCCACCAACACGATACTGTTTGTAGGCTTCCTGTGTGGTACCATCTATCGAAATGATAAGTCTGTCCAACCCACTCTCCACCGTTTTTTTTGCAGCTTCATCTGTTAGATAATGTGCATTGGTACTGGTGGCTGTATAAATACCTTTATCGGATGCATATTTTACCATTTCTAAAAAAGAAGTATTCAAATATGGTTCTCCCTGAAAATAAAAAATGAGGTATAAAAGTTCTTTGTGAATGTCATCAATTGTTTCAGTAAAAAAATCTTTTTGTAACATGCCTGTTGGTCTTGTAAAAGCTCTTAATCCACTTGGGCATTCGGGGCAGCGAAGGTTACAGCTGGTAGTTGGTTCAAAAGAAATAGAAACAGGGAATCCCCATTGTATAGGCCTGTCCAATAGTTTACTTAAAAAAAAGCTGGTTACGACTTTTAATCCATTCCATGCGCGTGCAGGTGTGAGTTTTCCTGCAAAATTTACTGCATCATTAAAATTAAAATCTGCCATACAGACAAAAGTACTTAGTTATTGTGAAATGATTAGTCAGGGATATCAGGTATTCTTCTTAGCCTTACAATTTCTGTTGTAAAAGAAAAAGTTAGAGCACAAACAATCACTTCAAAAACTATGCATATATGGAAGAGAAAGAACAATTACTCAAAACAATAGTCCTAATAAAAATCGAAATAAATCAAGCAAGTATAATAAAAAACAATTACCAGTTAAAACTTACAAACAAGCCCCGGTATCAACTTCCCAAAATGATATTGCATATTTAATGTGACGGATCTTTTCTTAGCTTCTTCTAAATTTTTAATATGCGCAAATCTGTGGTAATTAAAAGACACCTGACGGCCAGTTAAGTAACCCAATGCAGCACCTGCCAAAACATCGGTAGCCCAATGTTTATTTTCTGTAATGCGGCTCACTCCCACAAGTGTTGCTATACTATAGGCAATAATGGGTATATATGGTTTGTTTCTGTACTCTACCGCAAATACCGTAGCCGCAGCAAAGGCAGCAGTAGTATGGCCTGAAGGGAATGAACTGTTAGATTTTTTGCCATTGGCATCTTTGGATGTGTTGCCAAACGGACCCTTAAATGTTGGCTTTGCTTGTACATCGGCACTATAATAATTTGGTCTTGTTCTACCTGTTAGCGTTTTAATAACGGCTTCCGCCAAAAAACTTGTTACCACCGATTGAGTTGCTAGTAAAGTAGTTGTCTTCACCTTATCGCTTTTTGCAATAATACCATAAGTACCAAATGCAGCAAGCGTTAAAGCCTCATAAACGCCACCAAAATTGGTAATATATTTTCCCACCGTTCGAACAGTATTACTTCTGGTACGAAGTTGCAGCGCATTTCTTTGTATGGGTTCATCTGCAAAAGAGAGAGCAGCCGTGACAAGGGCAAATTTTCCAAGGCGTACAAAGTCCCTTTTCTTCATGTGAAAAGGTTTTGTAAATTCCTGCTTAATGCTGCTACCCAGCAGTACAAAGTAGGTTCTAGCATTCAGTTTGGTAACATCGTTGAAGGCTTCTTTATTTATAATATTTATCTGTGTACCGGTACTGTCGGTTTTCTTTGCAAGGCTATCGAGTTTTTTTATTAAGGTATCTGCTTTTATTTTTACCGGTTCCTGAGCAAATGCATTAATATTTAACATCAGAAAACAAATGGTAGGTATTAAAATTCTTAATTTCATATTTTTATTTAACAAGTGCAAAAAGAAAATCAAATACTATGCTTAAAATAGCTTTTGTTTTTGGGGATGAAATAAATTCTTGATTTAGAAAGAATTTCGAAAATCTTAGATATGACTGAAGTTATAAAAAATAAATAACAAGGTTATTTCAAACATCATTATGAAAACAATTTTATTCTTCCTCTTATTTTTAACGGGTTTTGTATATGGTCAGGAAAAAGCGGATGTTGAATCCATTGCCCGCATGGAAAAAGATGCGCATCAAAATCATTTTACAAACGCAGGTAAACTTACAGCAGCGTCAGATAATTTTGATGTAAAATATTATCGTTGTGAATGGATGGTAGACCCTGCGGTTAGATACATTAACGGTAAAGTAACCATCTATTTTAAACCCACTACAACACTTACAACCATTACGCTGGATATGCAATCGCCCCTAGTTGCAGACAGCATTAAACGCAATGGCACAGCACTTTCTTTTTCGCAGCCTAACAATACACTCGTTATTAATTTTCCTGCCAACATTGATATGAATGTGCTTGATTCAGTCAGTATCTGGTATAAGGGAGTGCCGGCCAATACAGGCTTTGGCTCATTTATACAAGATGTACATGCCGGTACACCTGTGCTATGGACACTTAGCGAATCGTACGGATCCAGAGACTGGTGGCCCTGTAAAAATGGTATAAATGATAAAGCAGATTCTATTGATATTTTTATAACTGCCCCGGCAATTTACAAAGCGGCAAGCAATGGAATGTTACAAAGCGAAACTGCTGTAACAGGCGGCAAAGTAATTACCCACTGGAAACACCGCTACCCAATATCTTCTTATTTAATTTGTATGGCAGTAACAAATTATGTCGTTTTTAACAACAGCATTAAACTCGGTAATGTTAACCTGCCAATGGTAACCTATTGTTATCCTGAAAACCTTTCGTTGTTTCAAAACAATACCTCAAAAGTGCTGGAATCAATGCAGTTATTCCACAATAATTTCGGACCTTATCCATTCATAAATGAAAAATATGGTCATGTGCAATTTGGCTGGGGCGGTGGTATGGAACACCAGACATCTACATTTATTGTAACGCCGGATGAATCGTTGATGGCGCACGAACTTGCTCACCAGTGGTTTGGTGATAAAATTACCTGCAACAGTTGGGAAGATATTTGGTTGAATGAGGGTTTTGCAACTTACTTGGCAGCTTTTAATATGGAAACAAAATATCCAGCAACTGCACTTAATAACAGAAAAAATATAATCAATAACATCACTTCGCAGCCAGATGGTTCTGTAAAAGTATTGGATACAACAAACCTCAACCTTATATTTAATGGAAGGTTAAGCTATAATAAAGGAAGTTATTTGTTGTTTATGCTGCGGTTTATTTTAGGGGACGATGTTTTTTTAAGAGCATTAAGAAGATACCAACAAGACCCAGCATTGGTTTATGGAAATG
>JAYUZL010000002.1:0-2041 GCA_043751875.1 Ferruginibacter sp. | reverse complement strand
CTATACCGATCATTAAACCTCGGCCTCTCAATTCTTTTATTTGCGGAAACTTTTTTAACCCTTCCAACAAATAATCGCCAATATGTTTTGCATTCATCAATAAATTTTCCTGCTCCATCACTTCAAGTACTGCAAGTGCAGCTGCGCATGACAGGTGATTACCACCAAAAGTGGTACCAAGCATAAAATGTTTTGGCTGTATATGTGGTGCTATTAAAATACCACCAACAGGAAAACCGTTACCCATTCCTTTTGCCATTGAATAAATATCTGCCTGCACGCCTGCATAATCATGTGCAAAAAATTCTCCCGTTCTACCACAGCCACATTGAACACTGTCTGCAATATATATAGCATTGTATTTTGTACAGAGGCTTCTTATAAGCTGTAAAAAAGATTTACTTGCTTCTCTAATGCCTCCAACACCTTGTATACCTTCTATAATTACAGATGAAATTTCATGCCCATAATGTTCAAAATAATTGGCAAGTGCCACTTCATCATTAAAAGGAAGAAAAATTACATTGTCTGTTTCGTTTACAGGAGCAATAATATTTGGGTTATCAGTTACTGATACTGCCAGGGATGTTCTGCCATGAAAACCTTTTGTAAAAGAAATAATTTTTTTTCGGCCATTATAAAACGAAGCTAGTTTTAAAGCATTTTCATTTGCCTCTGCACCACTGTTGCACAGGAATAACTGATAATCTTCTTTTCCGGAAATTTCTCCTAGCTTTTTTGCCAGTTCTTTTTGTATTGGTATTTCAATGGAATTGGAATAAAACCCAATTTTGTGTAATTGGTGCTGCAGGCGTGCTACATAATGTGGGTGAGTATGTCCAATAGAAATAACGGCATGACCACCATACATATCCAGATAAATATTTCCTTGATCGTCCCATACGTAACTTCCGTCTGCTCTTTCGATAGCAATATTATTTATTGGGTAAACGTCAAATAATTTCATAGTTAAAATTTTGAAGCTTTTAAATGAAGCCCTGTTTCTTCACCAACACCAAACATTAAATTCATATTCTGTACGGCTTGTCCTGATGCACCTTTTAGCAAATTATCAATGGCACTGTGTATGACCAATTGATCGTTAATTTTTTCAATATAGAGTACAACTTTATTTGTATTCACCACCTGTTTTAAATCTATCATGGTATCGCAAACATGTACAAATGGATGAGCTGCATAATAGCTGTTGTACAACTCATTTGCAACTTCTAAATTTAACTCTGTTTCGCAATAACTTGTTACGAATATTCCTCTTGCAAAATCTCCCCGCCAGGGTACAAAATGTAATTTCACCTCCTTGCCTTGCAATTGTTTTAGTGATTGTATTATTTCATCTATATGCTGGTGTTGCAAAGTTTTATATGCTTGTATATTGTTGGAACGCCACGAAAAATGGGATGTGGCTTGCATGGATTGTCCTGCGCCGGTACTACCAGTAATGCCGGTTGTATGAATCGTTGTTAATTTATTTTCGACCGCTAATGGCAGTAATCCTAATTGTATGCAAGTAGCAAAACATCCTGGATTAGCAATGCTGTTGGCTATTTTAATTTTTTCTCTGTTTAGTTCCGGAAGACCGTAAATAAATTCCCTTCCCTTAAAATTATTATGCTGTTCCAATCTAAAATCATGTGATAGATCTATCATTTTGGTTGATACCGAAATGGGGTTCTCCTCTAAAAACTTTCTTGCCTCTGTATAGCCTACACATAAAAAAATAATATCTATATCATCTTCTATTTTATTGGTAAATAATAAAGTTGTTTCACCAATTAAATCATTGTGCACTGAATGTAAAGGCTTTCCCATATTGCTTTTGCTGTGAACAAAACTAATATTTACATTAGGATGATTTATCAATAAACGAATTAATTCGCCAGCCGTATAACCGGCTCCACCAATAATTCCTATATGAATTTTCTTTATCATTATTTATCGTTGTGCGTTAAATGATAAATACTATTTTGATTACCAAATATTTTTGCAAATCCTTTTACATCGTCGCCTGTCCAACTGTTGT
>JAYUZL010000001.1:0-3024 GCA_043751875.1 Ferruginibacter sp. | reverse complement strand
ATATGTAAGACAATACAACTAAAAATTATACACTAAAAATGTAAAAAAGAATTGTGATGGTAAAATTTTTTTGAATACCTGGCAATGAAAGCGAGTTTAACTTCTAATTTTTTTGCAAAAAAAATCTGCTTACTAAGCAGGCTCTCAAAATATCTGTAGAAAAAATTACATTTTACCCATAACAAACATGGGTCCTTTAGGCGCTATGTTATTAGCTTCATTTTCGAGTGTAACTGCAAATGCTTCAACCTTACCAAAGGTTTTCATTTTTTGTATCCGGTATTTATCTCCTTTTTTCGAATTTAAAATCATTCCTCCGCTTACGGGTTTACCATCTACAATACCCCACAACTGGTATTGCTTGCCTGCAGGTGCTTCGGGCAAATTGGTGGGGTCAATATATACTTCACCGGTATTTTCCATCCAAAAAATTTTAGCTGCGGCATCCGGTGCTGCCTCTAATCCACGTAAAGAAACTGGCTTACTGTATTTGTTTTGTACCACCTGCATATCACCTGCCATTAACTTATTATCCTCTTTTAAAAGTGCAAGTTCCTGTTGTGTTTGATGTAAATTTTTATCGGCGGTATTTTTATTATTATACATGGAAAAATTTAAAGCCATACTACCCAGTAATAAAGCTACCGAAGCAGCAGTGGCAAATTTCCAATAATAGGCAACGCCGATAACTTTAGCCGAACCTGCTGTTGAATGATTAGAAAACGTTACGATTTTACCTTTGGCATCTTCACCGTTAATACGGGCAAATATTTTATCTGTTACAGAGGCATCCGGCTGAACAGCAAATGACCTTGCATAAAATTCCATACTCTCTTCTATCTGCACAAGCTCTGCGGCTACTTCAGAATATTCTCCTGCGTATTGCTGCACCAGTTTCACCTCGTCTGCTGAGGCTATGCCGGTTACATACAATTCCAATATTCCTGACGATATGATATCTTTTGCTTCCAATTATATATGTTGTAACATTTTTCTCAATTCTAATATTGCTGTTCGCATTCTTGTTTTAACCGTTCCCAGGGGTATGCCCAAATCTTTTGCAATTTCCTCCTGCGTATATCCGTTGAAATAGGCCATGTCAATAATAATTCTTTGCTCGGGTTTTAACTTGGTAAGCTGCTTTCTTATGCCGAGCGAATCAAATTTATTTATATTGACGGAATTATCTTGTAAATTATTTACGGAATTTTCGTCACCGGAGATTTTGCTTTGCTTTTTATACCCCTTACTACGGAGCATATCTATCGTGAGGTTCCTGGTTAAATTAAGCATCCAGGTAAACAACCTTCCCTTAGATTTATCGTAGCTGGTAAAATTGTGCCATATCTTTACAAAGGCCTCCTGTAGTATATCTTCGGTTAATGCAACATCGTCTACCATTCTAAAAATAATGTTATTGAGGGCGGGGGCATAATTATCATACAGATATGAAAATGCCTGTTTATCCTGGCTTTGTAATAAAGCCACCAGCTCATCTTCATTATATTTATTAGTAACTTCCAAAAATATATTTTTCTTTTCTTGAGTTGCTAAAATAAAGATTTTTGAAATACCTTTTGCAAAATCACAATAATAAAAAAATGTTTCAGAAGGCTGTTCCCATTTTACCTGCCAATAATATCAGCGATACTATTGAATTTTATACCTGCAAACTTGGGTTTACAGGCTTAAGTTTTGGCAACTATGGTATTGTAAAATATAAGAATGCCGAAATACATATATTTTTGGCAGATAGTAAAAAAAAATTTGAGCATGCAAGCTGCTATATTTTTGTAGATAATGTTGAAGACCTGTATGCGAATCTTTCTGCCAAAGAATTAATTTATCCAAAAGGGCAATTATTAAACAAACACTGGGGATGTAAAGAATTTAGCATATTTGACAATAATGGTAATGTTATACGGTTAGGTCAAAAAAAATAATACCCTTTTAAAACTACCTGCCGCTGAAGCTGTAACAACTCAATAAGTACGTAAAACAAGCAGCATAAAATGCCCATTCAAAACATTCCCGAAATATTTATTGCAAATCCGTTATTGCTGCCTGATTTGTTTGTTTACGATTTTAGAATGACTGACGAAGTAGTTAAAAGCAAAGTAGATTTGAGTTTACACATGTTTAGTTTTTTACAAACCGGTCAAAAAAAAGTTCATTTTGCTGACGCTGCTGTGGCTGTAAATGAACATCAGTCTTTATTGATAAAAAAAGGCAATTGCCTTATGACAGAACTGTTAAATAAAAACACGGTGTATTTTTGCAAGCTGTTGTTTTTCTCTCAAAAAAAAATAGAAGACTTTCTGCAAAAACATACTGGTAGTTTTAGTTTACCCAATATCCGGATTGAAAAAGATGTTCCTTTTTTTGTAATTGAGAATGACGGGTATATAAAAGCATTTATACAATCGCTGTGTTGCATACAACAAATGAAAGATGGGATTGCAGAAAATTTACTGGTTGTAAAATTTGAAGAAATCATGTTGTACCTATTGCATAAATATCAGGAAATATTTGTTCAATACCTGGGTTCACTTGTATCGTCAGCCAATCATTCTTCTTTTAGAAAAACAGTTGACCTTTACACCTACTCCAATTTAAGACTGGAAGAAATAGCTTTTTTATGCAACATGAGTTTGTCAACTTTTAAGCGTCATTTTATAAATGAATACCAGGTTCCTCCCGGTAAATGGCTACTGCAGAAAAGGTTGATAAAGGCAAAGGAAATTTTACAAAAAGGCCTGCGAAAACCTTCGGATATTTATGCCGATTCAGGATATAATAATTTTTCTAATTTCTGTACCGCCTTTAAAAATGAATTTGGTTATAGTCCTCACCAGGTAATAAATAAACACTGATTATTGCCAGGGATTGTATCCAATTTAATTGCTGCTTTTAAGTTAGCCACCCTTCTTTATTTAGAATGAACTTTTTTCATAAATTATTGAACCAGCCCAACTTTACATTTTACAACGGTAGTTTTATTTTTGCTGTATTCAATTATTTAAA